>NZ_AENZ01000051.1:0-194471 GCF_000183485.2 Alistipes sp. HGB5
ACGCGTGCACGTTCCAGCGGCTTTTCACCGACGAGACGCTGCTGTCCGATTACCGGACCCGGCTGGGAATCGTCGGCTGGGGGCTTTTCGCCGGGGCGGATTACGCTTCGGAGGACAAGCGTTTCACGGCTTCGCTCGGCCTGCGCGCCGACGGGAACGACTACTCGCCGCGCATGGCCCGGCTCTGGCACCAGCTTTCGCCGCGGGCTTCGGTCGGCTATCGGCTCGGCAGGGGCTGGTCGCTGAGCGGAAGCGCGGGGCTTTATTACCAGCTGCCGCCCTATACGGCGCTCGGATTCAAGGAGGCGGATGCGTGGGTGAACAAATCCCTGCACTATATGCGCGTCGGGGCTTTCAGCGCAGGTGTCGGATGGCGGCTGCGCGACCGGCTGATCGTGTCGGTCGAGGGCTTTTACAAATTGTACGGGGATATTCCGCTTTCGGTCGCGGACGGGATTCCGCTCTCCTGCAAGGGCAACGATTACGGCGTGGTGGGCAACGAAGAGCTGCGCTCGTCGGCCGAGGGCCGCTCCTACGGCGTCGAGGCGATGGCCCGCTGGCAGATTCCCGGCAAGGTCAATCTCGTGGGTTCGGTCACGCTGTTCCGCAGCGAATACCGCCGCGATTCAGCGGCTCCCTATATCGTTTCGGCGTGGGACAGCCGTTTCGTCGTGAACCTCAGCGGTACCTACGACCTGCCGCGCAGCTGGAGCGTCGGGGCGCGCCTGAGCGCCGTGGGCGGAACGCCCTATACGTCTTACGATGTCGGAAAATCGTCGCTGGTCGAGGCGTGGAACGTGCAGGGGCGGCCTTATTACGACTATGCGCGCTATAACGACGGGCGGCTGGACGCCTTCGCCCAGCTGGACCTGCGCATCGACAAGACCTTCTATTTCCGGCACTGCATGCTGGGGCTTTATATCGACCTGCAGAACGTAACGGGCAGCAAGCTGCGCCAGCCCGACGTGCTGATGTCCACGGGCGTGGTGGAGAATCCCGAAGCGCCCGCCGCCGAACAGCGTTACCGCATGAAATACATCAGGCAGGAGAGCGGGACGCTGATCCCGACGCTGGGAATCACCGTCGAATTTTAAGCGGCGGGGCGCGAACGGCGTCGTGCCGACCGGTTTCGGCCGCCTTCGACCGCCCTTGATCGGAATTGCGGCCGGTTGGCCGGTTGGCCGGTCGGTCGGTTAGCTGGTTGGTTAGTCGGTCGGCGGGTTGGCTGGAACGGCGGGCGGCGGATTATCCGGAGCGCGTGCGTGTTTGCCGCGCGGCGATATTGGACGGAGCGGCCCAATTTTCTTCGGGCGTTGTCCGGAATGAAAAACCGCAGAAACCGGACAAAACGGTTTCTGCGGTTTTTGTCGTGTATACACTGCCGCCCGGTCAGAAGCGGAACGTGCAGACGATCGGGTAGTGGTCCGAGAGGTACTGCACGCCGTATCCCGTGCTGTCGAGCAGCTGGTAGCGCAGCGGTTCGGCGCAGCGGTAGAAGATGTGGTCGATGTGGAGCGGTTTGGCCTTGCCGAAGCCGTGATAGGTCGGCCGGGGATCGGTCAGGGGAGCCTCTTCGCAGGCCGATTTCAGCCATTTGAAATAGGGTTCGAGACATACGCCGCCCGGCGTGCCCGCCGTGGCGTTCATGTCGCCGACGATGAACTGCGGCGTGCGTTTGCCGGCGATGCTTCGCATCCGTTCGACGTTGAGCCGGGCGCCTTCGAGCCGGGCCGTTTTGCCGATGTGGTCGAGGTGCGTATCGAAAAGGCAGAATTCGCGCCCCGTGGCGCGGTCGCGCAGGCGCGCCCACACCGTCACGCGGCGGCAGCGGCCGTCCCAGCCCTGCGACACTTCGTCCGGCGTTTCGCTCAGCCAGTAGTGGCCGTGGTCGAGGAGTTCGTATCGCTCCCTGAGATACATGATCATCAGATGCTCGCCGGGATCGTCCTTGGCGCCGAAGTCGCGTCCCATTTCGATGTGGCCGTATTCGGGCAGCTGTTCGACGAGGTAGGCGACCTGTTGGCGGCGGGGTTCCTGAAAGCCGATGACATCCGGCCGCACGTCGCGGATCATGCGGATCGAAGCCTCCTTGCGGGCGTCCCACGCGAAGTCGCCTTCGTCGCCCGGCGCGCCGATGTAGCGGATGTTGTAGGAGAGCAGTTTCAGCTCCGCGGGTTCGCTGCCCGCTGCGGCGGCAGCCGCGGCGCAGAACAGAAGCGTAAACAGCAGTTTTTTCATGTTGCGGGATTTTATGCGTGCGGGACGGCCGGAGCCGCCCCGCATGCAGTGTTCATCAGAATTCCGACGTGAAGAGAATCGGGAAGTGGTCCGAGATGTAGGGAACGCCGTAGCCGTCGTTGTTGATGGTGCGGAACCGGACGGGCGTCACCTTGCGGTAGAAGATGTGGTCGATGTTCCACGTAAAGCGCGGAGTGCCTTCGCCGAAGTTGTTGTAGCTGTAAACGTCGTCGGCTTCGCCGTCGGGCGCCGTTTCGCGCGCCGACCACATGAATTCGAAGAAGCCGTCGAGGCAGGTGCGGCGGCCGTCGCCCGCGGCGTAGGAGGCGTTCATGTCGCCGGTGACGAAGATCGGAGCGTAGCGTCCCGCGATCTGCTTCATCTGTTCGACGATGAGTTTCACCGACTCGGTGCGCGCCACCTGATCGATATCGCCGCCCTCGACGGGCGACGCGCGGTGCGCGAGGTGGGTGTTGAAGAAGAAAAACTCCTTGCCGGTGCTGCGCTCGCGCAGTTTGACCCACAACGCCGTGCGGAACTGGTTGTGCCCCCAGCCCTTGATCGGCTGGGTGATGTCCTTTTCGTTGAGGAAGAAATACCCTTGGGCGAGCATCTCGAAGCGGTCTTTGCGCCACCAGACCGCATTGCGGTGCTGCGAGTCCTTGTCATCGGGGGCCAGATAGTAGTGCTCGTACTCGGTCAATTCGCCGATCAGATACTGCGCCTGCGAGAAGCGAGGCTCCTGCATGCCGATCACGTCGGGCTTGACGTCGCGGATCATCGCGACGGAAGCCTCCTTGCGGGCGTCCCACGCCGCGTCGCCCTTGTCGCTCGCATTGGCGTAGCGGATGTTGTAGCTCATGACGTTGAGTTCGCTTTTGGGGGCTGTGGATTCGCCTTCGTGGTTGGAGCATCCGGCCAAAGCGGTGAATAACAGAGCTATCGAAAATAGGAATCGTTTCATTGTTTTGGTTTTTAGATCTTGGAGTTCGGGTTATCTGTTGTAGCGTACGGCCAAGTAGTCCATCGCTCCGGCGGCGTTGTAGCCCATCGGGATCGTGCCGTCGAGGAAACCGAGTCCCGACGAGAGCCGGCTGGCGGGCTGGATGCGGAGCCAGACCTTTTCGCGGCCCATGATCTCGGCGGGCAGCGGGATTTCGACCTGTTTATAGGCCGGGAGCTGCCAGCTGCGCTGCGTGGCGAATACCGGGAAGTCGGGCTGCGTGAAGGTGTAGGCGCTGCCGTCGGGCGCGGTCTGCGCCGCTTCGACGTCGAACCACCCCTCGTCGCTCTCGTAATCGCCCGTTGCGGACCACTGCACTTTCCAGAAGTAGGGACCTGCGTTGAGTGTCGCGCGGCCGCTCTGCACGCTCATGATCAGCGATACCCGGTCGGACGAAATCCCGGCGGTCGAGAACTCCACGACCCACGCATAGGGCCGGTCGGTCGAAGCGTTCCACCAGTAGGTCGTCACCCACGCCAGCCAGTTGGCTTGGTCGGTGCCTTTGCCGTCGGTATTGACTGCCGTGCTTTTCACGGCGTAATTGGTGCCGTCTTCGAGGATGACGCCGAAACCCGAATAGCCGTCGTTGCCGATGTGGCTGCGGAACGGAGCCGTGCCGCGCGCCGTGCCGCACCAGCCCAAGTAGTGCCAGCAGGCCGCATTGTAGACGCCGTTGGGGTATGCTGACTTGGAGGCGGTCTGCGTGAAGCGTCCGTTGGTGCCCCACGTCGGATACCAGTAGGCGTAGCCGTCGGCGGCCGCGGCCTTGCCCTTGACGTAACTGTATTCGGTCAGCGTCTCCGAGAAGCTCTGCGAGCGGTCTTCGGCGAAGCGGATGTCGGCGAAGGACATGTGGCGGATCTGGTAGGAGCCGATGATGCCGTTGGCCAGATCGTCCGCCGTATCGACGTACTCGTACTGCGGGAAACGCTCGTGGACGATCACGCCCGCCAGTTCGCCCGAACCGTAGGGCAGGCGGGTGCCGTTGCGGCGGTAGGGGCAAGTGGTGTTGGTCAGCAGGTGAATCAGGCTGCCCTTGTTGTCGCGTATCAGCCGCGGGTACATGTTGAGACGTCCCTGCGCGTCGGCCAGCGTATAGCCCTCGTGCACGGGGGTGAGCGAGCCCTTGCGGACGGCGAATTCGCAGTCGCGGAGCGTCACGAAGGTGTAGATGTCTTCGTCGGTCAGCTCCGAGATGTATTTCTGCTTGACCGGAAGCACCGAGGCGTCGTTGCCCGTCACGCGCTCGACGATCATCGACGAGCGGATGCCTTTGATCATGTAGCGGTCCGGATCGGGTTCGAAGACCAGCTCGGCGTCTTTGAGCAGGATTTTCACCTTGTCGTAACGGGTGAAGGCGTTGTCCTCCGGAGTGGCCGTTTCGACGCAGAAACCGTAACGGCCGTCGGGCGATTCGAGGTAGACGGTCTTCTCGCATCCGCTGTAATCGACGCTCATGTCGGTCGGCATCGGGTTGTTGCTGGCGTTCTTCGAATCCCGGTCGCTGACGACGTAGCCTTCCAGCAGCCAGTACTCATCGACTTTCGAGACCGTGAGCGCTTTCTCGCGCAGTTCGGCGAACGAAATGTCGTGTCCCAGCATGTCGTTCTTCGTGCGCTGGATGACGTTGAGCGTCAGCTGTTCGGTCTCCTCCCAGCCGTTGACGTAGGAGACGGTGACCGTCGCCGTGCGGAGTTCGTCCGTGTCGTTGCCGGCGTAGTCGAAAGTGAAGGTGTATTCCTCCTCCCCGGCGGGTTGGAGCGCGATTTCCGAAAGCCACTCTTCGGCGGGTTCCTCCCCGGCGTCGTACTGCGTGGTGAAGGTCAGCTCGTCGGGGGCGATGTTGGTGCCGAACCGTACGGACGCCTTGCCGCCCGAACTGCCCGGTACGTTGGTCGAGGTACCGCCCTCGAACGCCATTGCGGGGACACGGGCGCCCCGCTGGCGCAGTACGACCGTGTCGGACCGTACTGCGTCGGCGCTCTGTATCAGTACGCGCGTCATGCGCGGAAAGCCCGTGTTGTCGGCGTAGTCGATGTAGAATTTTCCGTCGAGCGGCAGGCGCGTGTCGCTCAGGTCGGCCCACGAGGCCCCGTCGTCGAGGAGCGACAGCACGGCCGGCTGGTTGGAGTAGACCTGTATGTCGACGTGGCCCGCCGTGGCGTTGACGGTGAACGAATTCTCGACCGCACCCAGCTCGATCAGCGGAATATCGTCGCCGTGGTCCATGCAGGCCGTCGCGGCCAGCGCCGCGAGCAGGATGCCCGCCGAGCCGATCTTTGCCATGTATCTCTTTGCGTATTTCATGATTGCGTTTTTTACGTGGTTAGAAATATTTGACCGAAACGTCGCCGAAGCGGAAATAGACGTAGGTCTTCGTCGTCGTGCCGTTGTCCTCGCCCGTGGTGCTGCCGCACACCTTGCTGGCGGCCTGCAGCCGGATGGTGACGTCCTTCTGGCCGAAGCAGGCCGACGGCAGGTCGAAGTCAACTTCGTAAAGCCCCGGAACGTACCACTGCGGGCCGGCCCAGTAGACGAGCGTGCGGATGGGCACGGTGTCGAACCGGGTGAAGGTGCTTCCGTCGAGCGAGTAGGAGACGTCCCAGTAGAGCGGAGCGACGATCGTGGCGGCGCTCAGGTTGCCCAGTGCGGCCGAGAGGATCATCTTCATGCACGAGCCGCTGACGCCCTCGGTCGAGAAGTTGAAGGCCACCCATTCGCCCTCGTTGCGCGACGAGTTCCACCAGATGCCGTTGTAGCGCACGGCCGGGGATTTGATGCCTTTGGCGTAGTCCAAGGTGTTGTAGTCGAGCGTGCAGGAGACGCCTGCCACCGATGCCGACGTGTTGAGCTTGTTGCTCACCGACGAGAACATGCGGCCTTCGCCCAGATAGGGAACGATGCTGCCGTCCGCGTGCTGCTTGATGCCGGCGTTGGTGGTCATGCCGGGCCATGCCCAGCGTACGAGCGTCGAGTAGTTGCGGGTGCTTTCCTCGCGCGAGAAGGCGATGTCGGCCTCCTCGACCGGGCGGATCTGGTAGGTGCCCACGTCGCCCTTCACGCCGTAGCGCGGCAGTTTGGTGTGGACGATGATGCCGCTTATGGGGCCGGAGCCGGCCGGAACGCCGTCGCCCTTGCGGCGCCAGCGCACCTGCGTGTTGAGCACCATGTTGATCTTCTCGCCGCGGCTGTCGATCACGCCGCGGACGGCGCAGTCGAAGCGCGGATCAAGCACGCCCTGCGTGTTGAGGTCGGTCTTGTAGCAGTAGCCGTCGTGGACGTTGATGTAGGCGCCGCCGTTGAGCATGAATTCGCACTCCTTGAGCGTCACATAGGTGTAGATGTCGGCGTCGGTAAGCTCCGAAATGTGCTTCTCCTTCTTCGGGAGGTCGGCGGCCGTTCCGGCGTTCTGGTTGAGGACATGTTCTTTGGTGAAGCCCGTGAGCGTATAGCGTTCGGGGTTCGACTCCTTGACCAGCTTCAGCCCATTGATCGAGAGCTGTACCGAGCTGTAGCGTTTCAGGATGTTGTCGGCCGGAAGTTTGGTGACGATGCGCAGGCCGTACTGACCGTCGAGGCTCTCGATGTAGGCGGTCTTCTCGTTGACCGAGAAGTCGATCGAGGTGTCCGTCAGGTTGGGGTTGGTCTCCATGTTGTAGTTGCCGGCGTCGCTGATGACTACGGCCGAGAGCATCTTCTCGCCCGTCAGCTCCACTTCGCCTTCCGCTCCGGGGATCATGGCGCGCAGGTCGGCGATCGAGAGCTGCTTGACCTCCTGCGTCAGCCGGAGCGTCGAGCTGCACTCCACGTCGGTGTCCTTGTAGGTGATCTTCAGACTGGCCGAACGGGGCTGGTCGCCCGTGTTCTCGGCAACGATGAACGATACGGCCGATTCGCTGAAGGTCACGTCCGTGATCCACTGCGTGCCTGCGGGGTCGTACGCGATGTCGAAGGAGAAGTGCGCCGGATCGACGTCGAAGTTGGCCGTCAGCAGTGCGCTGCGGTTGTGCTGGTCGCCCGGAACGGATACGGTCGTCTCTTCGTCCTTGAAAACGACCGTCGCATTGTCGGTGGTCTGGACGACGGAGGCTTCGGCTTGGGCGAGGATCTTGCCGTCGGCATCGGGGATTTCGAGCCGGATCGCCGCCTTGCGGTCGCTGCTGCTGTCGTTGCGGTCGATTCCGAAGACCAGCACGATGTTCTCCTCGGCGTCTTTTTCGAGCCGGATCTCCTTCAGCCAGCCGGCTTCGGCGGGATTCTCCGCGTCGGTGACGTCGGTTGCCGTGATGAGGATACATTCGAGCGCCTGCGTCATGTTGGTCGTAACGCCGATCTGGACGCGTTCGCGCGGCAGACGCACGAACTCGAATTCGGTTTCGGCGAGCGCCAGCGTCGGTTCGGTGACCGCGCCGGCCTGCGTGAGGACGATCTCCTGCTCTTCGCCCTCGCCGCTGACGAGGATGCGCGCGCGGCGCGACACGCCGTTGTTGGCTTCGTACGTAAAGAGGAAGTCGCCGATGCCGTTGCCCGACACCTCGCTCACTTCGCCCCATGCGCCTTCGGCCATTTCGGCTTTCCAGCGCCCCGTGGAGTAGACCGTGACGCGCGTCGAACCGGCCGGGGAGGTGAGGTTGAGTCCGTTTTGGGTGACGGCCAGCGGCTCGTTCCATTTGAAGTCCTTCTGACAGCCCGGACCGAGCAGTGCGGCGGTCAGTGCGACGGCCAGCATGCGCAGCAGGGGATATATTTTGTTTTTCGGTTTCATGTCGGTTGATTTAGAATCCGTACTTCTTGTATTCGTTGTTGTCCAAAGCGCCGCCCGAATAGATCACCTCCGTGTCGGGGATGGGGTAGTATTCGTGGCAGGGCTGGATCGAGGTCTTGACCTTCGCATAGTCCGAAAGCGCCGCCGTGCGTTCGTACCAGATGCCCCAGCGCACCATGTCGAACTTGCGCTGGAATTCGCCCAGCAGCTCGCGGCCGCGTTCGTTCTGGATCTCGTTGAGCAGCAGCGGATAGGTGCGGAAACGCGTGTATTCGGCGATGCCCGCGCGGCGTTTGACCTTGTTGAGGTACTCCATGGCCTTGTCCTTGTCGAGCAGGGCGCAGTAGCATTCGGCGGCCATCAGCACGGCGTCGGCATAGCGGAAGACCTTGTAGTTGTTCGAGTCGTAGGCGGCCTGAAGGTCGGGGCACCAGAATTTGGGACCCATGAACGGCCGGGTGACGATCGCGTCGCCCGAAGTGAACTTCACGCCGTTCCACTCGGTGATTATCTGCATGTCGCGCCGCAGGTCTTCGCCGCCTTCGGGCATGAGGTTGCCGTAGAAGAAGCTGTTGGGGCGCAGCGGCGACCATGTCGTGGCGGCGTCGCCCAGCTCCTCGATCACCACGTTCGAGTAGATGTTGTCGCTGTTGCGCGGATAGGGCATGCAGATGCTGGCGACGTTCGAGGTGTAGATCAGTCCGCCGGCGGTATAGGTGTGCTGCACTTCGAAGATCGATTCGGGCGTGTTCTTCATCCGGAACGGAATATCCGAAACCGGGTAGACCGAGAGGTCGTCGCCGTAGATCTGTTCCAGCACGGCGATGGCTTCGAGCGCCTTGTCGTAATCCTTGTTCCACATGGCGAGTTTGGCGATGAGCATGTGGCCCATGGCGGCTCCGGCGCGGTTGCCCGCGGCTTCGCTCGTGCGGATGAGGGGCAGTGCGCCCAGACACGATTCGAGGTCCTCGATCAGCGCGGTGCGCGTCGCCTCGGCCGACATGCGCGGCAGTTTGGCCACGCGGTCGAGCACTTCGTGGTCGGAGACGTCGTCCGTGTAGAAGGGCACGTCGCCGAAGAAGCTCGTCAGCAGGTAGTAGTAGAACGCGCGCAGCACCTTGGCTTCGGCCACGAGGCTGTTGCGGTCCTTTTCGTCGATCGGCGAGTTCTCGATGCCCGTCACGGCCATGTTGCAGTACATGACGCCGCGGTAGCCGTAGGTCCACATGTCGGCGCCGAAGCGGGGCTGCGACGGCGAGATGTCGAGCTGCGCGTCCTGCGTTCCCGATGCGATGTACATCAGGTCGGTGACGCCTTCGGTGGCGATCATCATTTTGTAGGTGTAGAGATTTTTCAGGGGTATATAACACGAGTTCACCGCCGACTGACACTGGGTCTTGGTCTTATAGAAGTCGCCGGGGGTCGAGAACCCTTCGGTGTCCTCCTGCAGTGAGCACGACGCCGTGAGCCACGCCGTGAGAATCAGCAAGATGTATTTTGTTTTCATAATGTTCTCGGATTACGGTTAATAACGCAGCTGGATGCTGAACACGATGGTGCGCGGCTTGGGGTATGCGCCCAGATCGACGCGCCGCAGCGCCGAATCGCTGCTGTCGGTCGAGACGTCGGGGTCGAAGCCGTTGTACTTTTTCCAGATGTGGAGGTTTTCGGCGCTCAGGTTCAGCGTGATGTCGCGGATGAACTTCGAACGCTTGCTCAGGTCGAACGTGTAACCCACCGTGATGTTTTTCAGGCGGATGTACGATGCGTCGTAGATCATCAGGTCGCTCGGCACGTGCGCGTCCACCGCACCGGCGCGCGGCAGGTTCGACTGCGGGTTGCGCACGGGATGCCACGCTTCGAGCATGTAGCGATACTGGTTCGACATCGAACTGCCGGCCATGTAAAGCTCCGAGTAGTTGTAGATCTTGCCGCCGAGCGAATAGGTGAAGTAGATGCCGACGTTGAGCCTGCCGAAGCGGAAGTTGTTCTGCAGACCGCCGTACAGGTCGGGGTCGGCATTGCCCTGATAGACGAGGTCGTCGTTGTTGAGCGAGCCGTCGTTGTTGATGTCGTAGTAGCGGGGCATGCCCAGCGAGGCCTTGCGCGACGCGGCGTCGCTGTTGATCGCCAGCGCCGAAACGTAGGTGTTCGTCACGCTGTTGCGCTCGAACTCCTCGACGCTCTTCCACGTGCCGCCGTACTTGAATCCCCAAAGCGCGTTGAGCGGGTAGCCTTTGACGTAACCGTACATCATGTAGGGGTTGTTGCCGGGCGACGAGAGCGCCGTGACGAAATCCTCGCTGCCGATGTCGTCCACGTTCTGTTTGTTGTGGGCGATGGTGAGGTTGGTCGTCCACGAGAATTTAGGGCGGACGATATTGCGGCTCTCGATGCTCAGTTCGACGCCTTTGTTCGAGGTTTTGCCGATGTTGGCGTAACGGCTGGTGTAGCCCGTCGCCGAAGCGGTTTGCACCGTGAGCAGCAGGTCGCGCGTCTTGGAGATATAGCCTTCGGCCGTAATCATCAGGCGGTTGTTGAAGAATGCCAGATCGAGCGCCGCGTTGTAGAGGTCGGTCTTCTCCCACGTCAGGTTGGGGCTGGCCAGACGGCTGCGGTAGTAGGCGCCCGGCTGCATGCCGTCGAACAGATAGCCGCTCGTGGTGCTGGACATGGCCGCCAGCGAACGGTAGGCCGAGATGGCGTCGTTACCCGTGCGTCCGGCGCTCAGGCGGAGCGACAGCTCGTCGATCCAGCGTACGTCCTTCAGGAAATTCTCCTTGGCGGCGTTCCATTTGAGGGCCACCGAGGGGAAGAAGCCCCACTTGTTGTTGGCGGCGAAGTTCGACGAACCGTCGTAACGCCCCGTTACGGTGAGGTAGTAGCGCTGTTTGTAGTTGTAGTTGAAGCGGGCCAGCAGCGACATTTTCGTTCGCTTGGTCAGCCCCGTGGCGGCCGAATAGGTATCCTTGTCGGTCACGGCGTTCATGTTGTTCCACAGCACGTCGTCGTCCATGTAGCCCTGTCCGCTCAGCGTGAAGTTGTCGCTCTTGTAGCGGTAGGCGGTGAAACCGGCCAGCGCGTCGATGTTGTGGCCGCTTTTGGTTTCGAGCTTGTAGCTGAGGGTGTTCTCGCTCGAAAGGCTGAATTCGTGGAATTCTGCGCGGTAGGCCTGACCGCCTTCACCCTCGTTCTTGGCGGGAAGCGATCCCGGATAGTAGCGGTAGGTGTGGCGCTGGAACGAATAGTAGGAGTTCTGGCTGCGCAGTTTCAGGCCCTTGGCCAGCGCCACTTCGAGATAGGCCGTGTGGTTGAGCGAGGTCCGCTCGATGGAGTAGGTGTTCTGGTCGATCGTCGCACGCGGCGTATTGATCCGCTGGCCGTTGCCCCAAAGCGGGTTGTAGTTCTCCTGCGGGTCGATGTGGGGCGAAAGATACATGGCTGCGCGGTAGTAGGCCGTGCCGCCGATTTCGGCGAGGTTCTGGGCGTTGTCGCGCCATGTGTAGCTGCCGCGGTAGCCGACCTTCAGCCATTTGAACAGCTGGTGGTCGAGATTCAGACGCCCCGTGATGCGCTGCAGACCGCTGTTGTCGATGATACCCTGCGAATCGTTGTAACCCAGCGAGGCGTAGTAGCTGCTCTTTTTCGAGCGGCCCGAAATCGAGAGCGAATAGTTCTGGTAGGGTGCCGTGCGGGTGATTTCGTCGATCCAGTCGGTGCCTTTGCCCAGCGAGAAGGGGTCTTTGAAGGGATATTTCGACTGGGGCGTGCCCTCGCCGATGTCCTCGTAGCCGCTCTGGGTGCTGAAGTAGGCGAAGTCGTTGCGGTAGAGTGCGAACTCCGTGGCATTCATCACGTCGAGCTTGCGGGGCAGCTGCGAGAATCCGATGTCGGCCTTGAGCGTGATCGAAGGTTTGGTGTTGGTCTGGTTACCCCCCCCCTTGGTCGTTACGATGATTACGCCGTTGGAGCCGCGTGATCCGTAGATCGCCGTCGAGGAGGCGTCCTTGAGGATCGTGACCGATTCGATGTCGGCCATGTTCAGGTCGTTGAGGTCGCTGACGGCGTCCATCACGCCGTCCACCACGATCAGCGGTTCGTTCGAGGCCGAGATCGAGCGCGTACCGCGGATGCGGATCGAAGTCGTGGCGCCCGGTTCGCCCGTGGTGGACATGATGTCGGCGCCGGCAACGCGGCCCTGCAGCGCTTGGTCGACGGACAGCACCGGGAGGTCCTTTACGTCGGAGATTTTGATGTTGGCCACCGAACCCGTGGCGTCGCCCTTCTTCACCGTGCCGTAGCCGATGACGACCACTTCGTCCACGGCCATCGCCTTCGAAGGCTGGAGCGTGACGTCGAGCGTGGTCTGCCCGCCGACCGAGACGGCCTGCTTTTCATAGCCGAGGTACTGGAATTCGAGGATCTCGCCGTTGCGGACCTGCAGCGTATAGGCGCCCGTCGCCGAGGTGGTCGTGCCGCGCTGCGTGCCGACGACGATCACCGTGGCGCCCGTCACCGGCGCGCCGTTTTCGTCGGTCACGGTGCCCGTCAGCTTGTGCATCGGCATCGAACTCTGGTCGCTGCGGCGGCCCGTCAGGATCACCTTGTTGTTGGATACCTGCACGTTGACTTCGGGCAGGCATTCGCGGACGATGGATTCGATGGGACGCTCCTTGGCGTGCACGGTCACGATGCGCTTGAGGTCGATGTCGGCATTGTTGTAGGCGAAGGTATAGACGCCCTGTTTCTCGATGCGGATGAATAACTCGTTGATTGTGATTGCTTTTGCATTGATGCTTACGGGCGGGTTCTGGGCCCGGACGCCGGCTGCGGCCAGCAGCGTGAATAACAGCGTCAGCAAAAAGAATCTTCCGGGCGGAAGTGGAATAATTCCTTTTCCGCCGGATTTTCCGGATTTTTTCATAATTTTGTAACGATTTAAGATTCTGTCATTTCGTAATTCGGTTACATTACGAAGCACGTCGGGGTGTTTAAGTCGGAGCGGATGTTGCAGCATCCGCTTTTTTTCTCGGATTACGGAGGAGGAATTCCCATAGGCTTTCGGTTTTTCAGGTTATTTTTATCGGGTGGTTCGTGCGGTGTGGAACGTGGCCGACTCGCTGTCGAGTGTGTATTGCAGTCCCGTGATGAGCGAGATGACCTGCAGGGTCTCTTCGAGCGATTCGTGGCGGATGTGGAACGACAGACGGATGGTGCGGTCCACCGAGGCGTCGGTGCCGATCGGAACGTTGAACCAGCGTTCGAGGTTGGTGATGATGTCTTCGAGCGTCATGTCGAAGAAGGTCAGGGTGGGCTGTATCCAGCTGTTGTAGTTCGAGGCGTTCACCTGTTCGATGATCATGCTTCCGGAGGTCTCGTTGAAGACCAGCCGTTCGTCGGGCCGGAGCCGGACGGACTGCTGCGAACGCGACGTGCGGACGCAGATCGAGCCGCTGTTGAGCGTCGTTTCGGCGATGCCGCTGGTGCGCTCGTAGCGGGCGTCGAACGTGGTTCCGAGCACTTCGATCTCCATGCGGTTCATGTCGACGACGAAGGGATGCGACGTGTTGCGCGCCACTTCGAAATAGGCTTCGCCTTCGAGCGTCACGCGGCGTTCCCTGCGGTCGAATGTTTCGGGATAGGTCAGGCGGCTCGATGCGTTGAGCCATACCTTCGTGCCGTCGGGCAGCTGAAATTCGCCTTTGCTCCCGCGCGCCGTCAGCAGGCGTATTTCGGCCGGAACGGCCGACGCCGAGCGTACGTAGTAATATTCGCCGACGGCGAACAGCAGCACGGCGGCTGCGGCCGCGGCGTAGCGTATGCGGCGGAAAATGCGGCTGCGCCGCTGCTGCGCTTCACGCATGCGGATGGTGTGACGGAGCCGCTGCAGCTCTTCACTGCGGTCGGCCGCCGCAGGGCTTTCCACGACGGCGGTCCACTCCTCGCGCAGCGCGGCTTCTTTTTCGTCGCCGTCGCCGGGCTGGAGCATCCAGCGGCGGAATTGCGTCTGGAGTTCGCCGGGGACGTCGTTGTGCAGGAATCTGCCGATGAGCTCTCTTATTTGTCGTCTCTCCATCGTATGCGGTCTTTATCCGGGATATGCTTTTATAAATAAGACGGCATGGCGGGGCGCAACCCCCACCCGGCGGAGACTTTTTTTCGTATTTTTTCGGAAGGCGCCTTCGGACGGGCGTTTTCGGAGTGCCCCTTCAGACGAAGAGGGCGAGGAGCGTCAGCAGCCGGCGGAGCTGGCTCAGGGCGGCGGTCATGTGGCGTTCGACGGTTTTGACGCTGAGGTTGAGCCGCTCGGCGATCTCCTTGTTGGAAAGCTCTTCGTAACGGCTCAGGCTGAAAACCCGGCGGCGCTGTTCGGGCATGCGGTCCACGGCGACGGCGATGAGCAGGGCCAGCTCCTCGGTCTCGATTTTCTCGCTGAGCGGAGCGTCGCGCCGCTCGGCGGCCGAGTTGATATGCTCCTGCATGTATTTGTCTTCTACGATCGAGTGCGAAAAGATGTCGAATACGGCGTTGCGGGCCATCGTGTAGAGATAACTCCGCAGCGAGCGTGTGCCGCCCAGTTCGCGGCGCTTCTCCCAGACGCGCAGGAAGATGTTTTGCGTGACGTCTTCCGCTTCGCCGGGGTTTTTAAGCAGCCGGAACACGAATTCCCTGACCTTGGGAGCATAAAACAGGTAGAGGGAATCGAATGCGGATTGGTTCCCTTTGGACAGAGCGGTCAGCAGTTCTTTTTCTTTTTCCGGAGTCATAGTCTCACACAAAATTAAAAAAAAACGGAATAAAAAATATTATATTCCGGAAGAATGTGCCGAGCCGGTGAAAAACGACCTTTGCGGGGGCTTCGTTGCGGCCCGCACGGTGTCCTGCCGCCTTCTGCGGCATGCAAAAAACTTCTTCCGTCCGCGTCGCATGGGACGGGACGGAAGAAGCGTGAGGAAATTTTCCGGGGACGTGCCGGTTCCGGCGGTTCCGCTGCGGTTATCGGCCGGATGGCTTGTCCGCCGCGCCGGCGGCCCTGCGGTCCATGACGAAACTGATGACGAACGGGATGGAGAGGAAGACCGCCGTGCCGACGACCACCAGCCACGTATACATGGCGGGACTGCCGACGGGCAGTTGCGAGGGCGGGAAGAAGGTGACGATGAACGAGAAGAGCACCGCGAGGAATCCGATGCCGCCGACCAGCCACATGCCCGCATTGCCGCCCGGTATGCGGTAGCTGCGTGTCAGGTCGGGCTGCGTGTAGCGCAGGCGGATGCCCGCGGCGTACATCATCATATACATCAGCAGATAGAGACCCACGGTCAGGGCGCTCAGCAGGAAGAACGCCACGCTCACGTCGTTCATGACGATATAGAGCGACGACAGCAGGGTGACGATGCAGCCTTGGATGATGAGAATGTTGATCTGTACGCCGTTCTTGTTGGTCTTCTGCAGGAAGCAGGGCAGCACGCCCTCCTGCGCCGTCCATAGCAGGCCGCGGCTGGGGCCTGAAATCCACGACATGACTCCGGCCAGTGCGCCGAACGCTACGAGCAGTCCCATGACGTTCGTGAGCCAGCCCACATGGTAGTGTTCGAAGACGATCTGGAACGTGGTGAACAGTCCCGACTGGAGGTTGATCTGGTCATAGGGCGTGATGATCGCCACGGCCAGCGCGCCCAGCGTGAAAAGCCCGAACGAGATGAGCGCCGCGAGAAACATGGCGCGCGGAAACTGCGTCTGCGGCTTTTTGAGTTCGGGGGCGTGCACGGCGTGCACCTCGACGCCGGCGAACAGCAGCAGGATGCCCGCGAGGAAGGCGATGTCGCTCATGCCCGTAATGTGGGGGAACAGCCGCGGATGGACGTGGTGCGCGGCGTCGATATTGACGACCTGACTGACGGTGTCCGGAATATGCTCCAGCGCGACGGAGTTGCCGCCGATCATCCAGACGACCGCCATGACGATCACGACGATGCCGGGTAACACCGTGCCGATGAGGAATCCCTTGCTCGTGATGCCCGATATGGCCGAGGTGCCGCGCAGGGTGACAAGCGTGGCGCACCAGTACATGGCGATCGAAAACAGCCCGACGAAAAGTCCGTTCTGGGCGAGGTCGGGCATGCCGATCATGTAGGCGATCGACGCCGCGGCGAAGCCGAGTACGGTGGGATACCAGACGACGTTCTGTATCCATTGCAGGAAGATGGCCGTGAAGCCCATGTGTTTGTTGAAGGCCTCTTTGACCCATGTGTAGACGCCGCCGCCTTTCGAGGCGAAGGCGCTGCCCAGCTCGGCGCCTACCAGCGCCGCCGGGATCAGGAACAGGAAGGTGGCGAAGAAGATGTAGAAGAACATGGTAAGTTCCTCCTGCGCCATCATCGGAAGCCCGCGCAGACTGATGACAGCCGCCGCGGTCATCAGCGCGAGCTGCGTTGTTGTGATGTTTCTGTTTTTTGCCATAATGTGGAATTGTGGTTTACACCTGACGGCCAATCAGTTTCCGTGCCGTAACCAGACGGGCGGAATGTCGTTTCGGGCGGGTGCGTGATTCGTGCGGGCGTTTTTTTGCAGGCGAAAACACACAAAAACAGCAGGGAATCTCACGATTGCCTGCTGCCTTCCGGAGGATTGCCCTCCTGAAACTACTAACCCAAACTTAAATAAATGAAGAAACCTCACTGCGGTTGCTGTTCCGCAGTTGACAGGGTATATTGCAAAACCCGTGCCGGAGCGGCGGACCGGAAGGACGCCTATGCGGTTCGCGGGGGCGGATCGTGTGGCGCCTGCGGGCCGGGACATGAATTAACCGGGCTGCAAACTGACAGAACTGCGAACGGGGCGGGCACAAACGAGGGGCAGGATGCCCGCGAAGACATCCTGCCCGTTTCCGGCATGGCCCGAATGCCGGGCCGCATCATCATCGTTTGTCGGTCATCTCCACGTTGCCTTCGTAGGTGCCGCTGACCTTGTACCCCTTGTCGGTGGTGAAGTCGAGTACGAAACGGTAACCGCTGCCCGATTTGGTGATCGTTACGGTACCGGACGAGACGAATCCGTAGAAGGACTGGAAATTGTCGTTCCGCTCCTCGCAGTAGGTGCCGACGGGAAGCATCGTATCCATGAATTCGGTCTGGTAGCCTGCGGCGTAGGAACCCGGCGCGCCCGATGTGGAGACGCTGTAGGTCCCTTCCTGCAGCTGCATTTCCGTCGAAACGGCGGTCGAAAGATCGAGCGACACCATATGTCCTGCCTGTCCGAGGTAATCGGAGCCGTAGGAGATGGTCGGCTCGACGTCGTAAAGATTCACGATGCAGTTGTCGGCCGTCGCGGAGTCGCTGTAATATTTGCCCAGCGCGCGGATGAAGGTGAGGTTCGTTACGTCCTTGTCGAGAGTGGGAAGGTCGGGAATCTCGCTGGGTGTCTTGTTTTCGATCGTCAGCGGACCCTCGTAGCTGGCCGTGAACTCCTCGTCGTCGGTCGTGGTCAGCGTCGCGGTGATCGTATAGGTCGAGCCGGCCTTCTTGACGGAGATCGTACCTGCCTTGAAGTCGGTTCGGGTGATATTGCCTTTGCCGTCGTTGACCATACAGTAGGTTTTCACGGGGTCGAACGTCGTCAGGCCCTTGTTGGTGGCGTACCTGTAGTCGCGGGCCGGCAGGGTGATCGTCGTATTGGGATTGCTTACCGCCATCTGGTAGAGGTCGATGCTCATGGCACGGCCTGCGCCGGTGGTGGCGTAGACGCCCCCGGATTCGGTGGTTTCGCCGTCGGCGAGCACCAAGAGGAATTCACCGATGTAGCTGCTCTCGGTGGGATAGTATCCGCCTGCTGCCTGCCGGTCGAACACGATCGGGCCTTCGACGGCTTGGTCGGTGGTCATCTCGACCGTCTTGACGTCGGAGTATACCGTTTTGTTCGATGCGGCGACGGCGACGATATAGGTCGTGCCGGGTTTCAGCTCCCGGATCTCCGCTGCATCTGCCGATACGGGCAGGTCGGTGCCGTCGCGGAGAATCTCCTCGGCCGGAGGAATCGTCGGGTTGTCGGTTTTCTCGATGCAGACGTATGCGGCTTTCTCCGCGTCGGTGAGTTTGAAATGGAACGAGAGGGTCGTTTCGGTCGGAGTGCCTGCGATGACCGTGACGACGGGCGTCCGGGCGACGGTCTCCATTTCGAGGGTTTCGACCTCCGAATAGACGCCGGTGTTGGCGACTGCCGCCGCGATGAGGTAGACGGTGGCGGGTTTCAGGTTCTCGACGAGGAGCTCACCCGTCTGGGCGATGGCGGTGCCGTCGCGGAGAATCTCTTCGGCCGTGGGAACGGTCGTCCCTTCGGTCTTTTCGAGACAGACGTATGCGGCCGTTTCGGGGTCGGTCAGGGCCGCGGTGAACGAAAGGGTCGTCGAAGTGGGCGTGCCGGGCGTCAGAACGACGGCCGGGTGTACGTCGGGGGCGGAGGTGGTGTGTTCGATGGTTTCGACCTTGCCGTTGACCTTGCCGTTGGAGGCGACTGCCGAGAGGCGGTAGGTGGTGCTGGGTTCGAGGTCGCCGATCGTGATGAGACCCGATGCGGTTACGGATTTGCCGTCGGCGAGAATTTTCTCGGCCGAGGGAACGGCTTCGGAGGATTTGGTGCAGACATAGGTGCACTTGTCCGCATCGCTCAGGGTGAGCGTAAATTTCAGCGTGTTGGATGCGGCGTCACCGACAGCCAGCGTGACGGCCGGAGCAGGCGGATTCCCCCCCCCTCGTCTTTGTCGTCGCACGAGGCCAGAAGACCGGAGCATAGCACCAGCAGCGCAGTACTCCACGAAAGAATCGATCTAATCATAGATGTGATTTTTGGGATTAGTAATTAATAACAGTTTTTGTTCGGGTGCAGTCGGGACCTGCGGGAAGATCCGTTCTGCGGCAAGTGACGGGCTAAAAGTAAGGTTTCCTGCAGATAAATCCAAATATTTTTCCGCTTAAGTCGCCGCAGGACCGGATAAAACGTCAAGATGGGCGGGCCGGAGCGGAAACGGGCGCAATATATGACAAAACAGCAGGGAATCTCACGATTGCCTGCTGCCTGCGGAGGATTGCCCTCCTAAAACTACTAACCCAAACTTAAATAAATGAAGAAACCTCACTGCGGTTGCTGTTCCGCAGTTGATTGTCTGAATCGCAAAGCCCGTGCCAAAAACAAGTCCCGGTCGTGGGGACCGGGACTTGTCTGCCGTATGGAGTATCCTTCCGTCTTAGCGGAATACGCCCGTGTAGGTCGAGGGGGCGAGTGCGCGCAGCTCCTCCTTGACCGTTTCGGCCACGTCGAGCGTCTCGATGAATGCGGCGATCGACTCGTGGGTGATGTGGGCGTTGGTGCGGGTCAGGGCCTTGAGCGCCTCGTAGGGCTTGGGGTAACCCTCGCGGCGCAGAATGGTCTGGATGCCTTCGGCCACCACGGCCCAGTTGTTCTCCAGATCGCGGTCGAGCGCTTCGCGGTTGAGGATCACCTTGTTGAGTCCCTTCATCAGCGACCGCAGCGCAATGGCGGCGTGGGCCACCGGAACGCCGATGTTGCGCAGCACGGTCGAGTCGGTGAGGTCGCGCTGGAGGCGCGAGACGGGGAGCTTCGACGAGAGGTGTTCGAAGAGGGCGTTGGCGATGCCGAAGTTGCCCTCGGCGTTCTCGAAGTCGATCGGATTGACTTTGTGCGGCATGGCGCTCGATCCGACCTCGCCGGCCTTGATCTGCTGTTTGAAGTATTCCATCGAAATATAGGTCCACATGTCGCGGCAGAGGTCGATGAGGATGGTGTCGATGCGCTTCATGTTGTCGAAGATCGCGGCCAAGTTGTCGTAATGTTCGATCTGCGTGGTGTACTGCGAGCGGCAGAGCCCCAGCGTCTCGCCGACGAACCTGTTGGCGAATGCCACCCAGTCGTACTGCGGATAGGCCGCACGGTGTGCGTTGAAGTTGCCGGTCGCGCCGCCGAACTTGGCCGGAACGGCGATGTCGTGCAGCATGGCCAGCTGCTTCTCGATGCGTTCGACGAAAACCATGAACTCCTTGCCCAGCGTCGTGGGCGAAGCGGGCTGGCCGTGCGTGCGCGCCAGCATCGGCACCTCGCGCCACTCGTCGGCGAAAGCCGCCAGTTTGTCGCGCACCTCTTCGACGGCGGGGTAGTAGAAACCCGCCATCGCCTCCTTCAGCGAGAGCGGAATGGCCGTGTTGTTGATGTCCTGCGAGGTAAGCCCGAAGTGAACGAATTCCTTGTAGGCTTCCAGTCCGAGCGTGTCCATTTTTTCCTTGATGATGTACTCGATGGCTTTGACGTCGTGGTTGGTGACCGACTCGATCTGCTTGACGCGCTCGGCGTCGGCGGGCGAGAAATCGAGGTATAGGGCGCGCAGGGCGGCGAATTTGGTACGGTCGATGCCGGCCAGCTGGGGCAGGGGAATCTCGCAGAGCGCGATGAAGTATTCCACTTCGACGCGGATGCGGTAGCGGATGAGGGCCTGTTCCGAAAAATAATCGGCGAGCGTTTCCGTTGTATTACGGTAGCGGCCGTCTACGGGCGAAATGGCTGTAAGTTTGTTGAGCATATTGTGTTGTGATTTGTTTTCCGGCACCAAATTTACGACAATTAATTGAAATCCGCATATTTTTCCCTACCTTTGTAGGGTTGTAAACTTTAAATTGCAATGAATTTTCTGACCGCAATCATAAACGCTCTGGTGGGATTCGTGCAGCGCAATCCGCTGACGGTTTTGGTCATTCTCATCCTCGCCATCGCCGCTCCGGCGCTGCTGAAGGGCGTCGCACTGTTTTTTCTGTATGTCGTTATGAGTATTCTGATATTGGCCGTGGCGCTGATACTGGTGTTCCGCTGGCGGATGAACAAGGTCCGCCGCCAGATGGAGGAGCAGTTCGGCGAAGGCTTCGATCCGCGCAATTTCGGCGGACAGGGTTTCGGCTCGCCCTTTGCCGGAGAGCCTCGCAAGGGCCGCGAAGGCGAAGTGAAGGTGCGCAAAACCTCCGGGGCGCCCGAAAAACGGGTGTCGAAAGACGTCGGCGACTACGTCGAGTTCGAAGAGACGAAAGAGCCGAAACAAGAGTAGCGTATGCTGAAGATATTCGAGTTGATAGGCCGCTATTTCATTCTGATGGGGAAAGTCTTTTCCCGTCCGGAGAAGGCCGCCATCTACCGCCGCCGCATCGTTTACGAAATGGAGTCGCTGGGCATCGACTCGATCGGCCTGACCGCGATCATCTCGGTATTCATCGGCGCGGTCATCACCCTGCAGATGTGCATCAACCTCGATTCGCCCTTCATCCCCCGCTCGCTGGTGGGCTATGCCACGCGCGAGACGATGATCCTCGAATTTTCATCGACGGTCGTGGCGCTGATTCTGGCCGGCAAGGTCGGGTCGAGCATCGCCTCGGAGATCGGCACCATGCGCATCACCGAACAGATCGACGCGCTGGAGATCATGGGCGTCAATTCCGCGTCGTACCTGATCCTGCCGAAGATCGTCGCCGCGGTGGTTTTCTTCCCCTTTCTGACCATCCTGAGCATCGCGATCGGCATTATCGGCGGCTGGGCGATCGCCTACCTGACCGGCATCATGATCCCGGCCGACTACATCGACGGCCTGCTGATGGATTTCAAGCCCTATTCGATCGTCTATTCGCTGATCAAGACCGCCGTCTTCGCCTATATCATCACCTCGATTTCGGCCTTCTACGGCTATTACGCCAAGGGCAATTCGCTCGAAGTGGGCGCCGCTTCGACGCGCGCCGTGGTGGCCAGCTCCGTAGTGATCATGATCTTTAACCTTATACTGACGCAAGTCCTGCTCATATGATACGCGCCGAACATATCACCAAATCGTTCGACGGTCGCGTGGTGCTCGACGATATTTCGATCGAATTCGAGACCGGAAAGACCAACCTGATCATCGGCCGCAGCGGTTCGGGCAAGACCGTGCTGCTGAAGACGCTGGTGGGACTCCATGAACCCGATTCGGGCGACGTCTGGTACGACGACACCAACTTCACGCAGCTGGATTTCAAGCAGCGGCGCGCCATCCGCAAGGATATCGGCATGATCTTTCAGGGCGGGGCGCTGCTGGACTCTTCGACCGTCGAGGAGAACGTCAAACTGCCGCTGGACCTCTTCACCTCGCAGAGCGAGAAGGAGAAGATGGAGCGTGTGAATTTCTGCCTTCAGCGAGTGCGGCTGGAAGAGGCCAACCACCTCTATCCGGCCGAACTGTCGGGCGGCATGATCAAGCGTGTGGCCATCGCCCGCGCCATCGTGCTCAATCCGCGCTACCTCTTCTGCGACGAACCCAATTCGGGACTCGACCCGCAGACTTCGATCGTCATCGACAACCTGATTCACGAAATCACGTGCGAATACAATATCACCACCATCATCAATACGCACGATATGAACTCGGTGATGGAAATCGGCGAGAAAATTGTATACATACACGAAGGCCGCAAATGGTGGGAGGGCACCAAAGACGATATCCTGCACGCCGACAACCCCGAACTCAACGACTTCGTCTTCGCTTCGGCGATGGCCAAACGGGCCAAGAGGGCGGCGAAGTAGGCAGGAATCGGATTCCTAAAAAAATTTAATTTTTTACTTGCGTAATATACATAAAGTATGTACTTTTGTGCAGTGAAAAAATAACGCATTTTTTATTAACAAATAAATCATAACATTATGTCAAAGATCAAAGTAGGTATCAACGGTTTCGGTCGTATCGGCCGTCTGGTATTCCGTGCTGCGTGCAACAATGCAGACATTGAGGTGGTAGGTATCAACGACCTCGTTCCGGTAGACTACATGGCTTACATGCTCAAGTACGACTCGGTACACGGCCGTTTCAACGGTACGATCGACTACAACGTGGAGAAGGGCCAGCTCATCGTCAACGGCAACGTCATCCGCGTAACCGCCGAGAAGGATCCCGCAAACCTGAAGTGGAACGAAGTAGGCGCCGAGTACATCGTCGAGTCTACCGGTCTGTTCCTCACCAAGGAGAAGGCTGAGGCCCACATCGCAGCCGGTGCCAAATACGTCGTTATGTCGGCTCCCTCGAAGGACGACACCCCGATGTTCGTATGCGGCGTGAACACCGATACTTACGCAGGTCAGCAGATCGTTTCGAACGCATCGTGCACCACGAACTGCCTCGCTCCGCTGGCTAAGGTCATCAACGACAACTTCGGTATCGTCGAGGGTCTCATGACCACCGTACACGCTACCACCGCAACGCAGAAGACCGTAGACGGTCCCTCGATGAAAGACTGGCGCGGCGGCCGTGCTGCCGGCGGCAACATCATCCCCTCGTCGACCGGCGCTGCAAAGGCCGTAGGCAAGGTGATCCCCGCCCTGAACGGCAAACTGACCGGTATGGCATTCCGCGTTCCGACGCTCGACGTTTCGGTCGTAGACCTGACCTGCCGTCTGGAGAAGGGCGCTTCGTACGACGAGATCAAGGCTGCCATGAAGAAGGCTTCGGAGAACGAGTTCAAAGGCATCATCGAGTACACCGAGGACGACGTGGTTTCGACCGACTTCACGGGCGACGCCAACACTTCGATCTTCGACGCTAAGGCCGGTATCGCGCTGAACCCGAACTTCGTGAAGCTCGTGGCTTGGTACGACAACGAGTGGGGCTACTCGAACAAGGTAGTCATGCTGATCCAGAAGATGGCCGCTTACAACAACAAATAGTCGTAAGCCGACGCATAAAGCGGAGGGATTCGGGAAACCGGATCCCTCTTTTTTTGTCGTTTATTGTTATTTGTCCTGACGATCCACCCGCATTTCGACCGAAGCGCCCGACCACTGGTTGATAAGGCGTTTTTCGCTGCGGAGCACTTTGCCGCCGTATGCGATGCGGAGGGTGATTTCGAACGGCTGCGTGTCGGCGATGTCGTTGCCTGCGGGCAGCGTGTGGGGTACAATATAAATATAGAGCAGCAGGTGGTCGCACGCAGTGGTTTCGAGCCGCAGGCTGCGGTCGCCCGCCATGTCCGCGGGTTTTGCCGTCAGGTTCGCGCCGACGTCTGCGACGTGCGATTCGGCCGAGGCGAATCCGATGCGTTCGTCGCCGGCGTCGAAGCAGCCGCACATCAGCGCTGCGTTGTAACGCCACCAGCCGTCGTAACGGCTTGATATTTCGATCGAGAATCCTTCAGTTGCTGCCATACGGTGCAAATATAGCGATTTTTCGCTCTTCGGCGAATTTCGTGCCGGGAAAATCGCTCCGCCCCGCCGCAGACGGTTTGCCGGACGGGCGTCTGGAGCGCGGGGTGCTAAAACTGAGCGATTTCTTTGCAAATGTCTTATTTTTTCGTAACTTTGTGCCCTAAATGCGCTCGTATGGGGGTAACTAAAAGGTATACGATTGCTTACAAAGGGCTGAAACCCGGTTTGCATGACTTTCGTTTCGAGGTCGACGGCTCGCTGTTCGAGGAGTTCGAAAGTACGGAGATCAAGGACGGAGCGTGCGAAGTGACGGTCGCCTTGGAGCGCGGCGAAGCGATGCTTACGCTCGACGTTACGGTGGACGGAAGCGTCGTCGTGGAGTGCGACCGCTGTCTGGAAGAGTGCCGGATTCCCGTGCATTATCAGGGACGGCTGCTGGTGAAGTTCTCCGACGAGGTGCACGAATACGACGGCGAGGTGATGTGGCTGCTGCCCATGGAAGACGAAATCGACCTGAAGCAGTACATTTACGAGAGCATCGTGCTGTCATTGCCTTACCAGCGGGTGCATCCCGAAGGGGAGTGCAATCCGGAGATGCTCGAACGCTTCCGCATCGTATCCGACTCGGAACTCGCGGCCGTCGAGGCGCGGGCCGGAGCGCAGGAGCACGACGGCGGCGAATGGGCCAAGTTGGCCGCGCTCAAGGAGCGGCTGGAGGCCGAAGGGCCGCAGGAAGAGGACGGAACGCCGGAAAAATAGCGCCGGCGGCAATAAGGAGAATCGATAATACGTTAAACTTATAATTTATATTGTAAAATGGCACATCCTAAACACAAAGTCTCGTCGACGCGACGCGATAAGAGAAGAACCCACTACAAGGCTGTCGTTCCGACGGTAGTTACCTGCTCGAACTGCGGCGCAGCCACGCTGTACCACCGTGTATGCCCTGAGTGCGGTTTCTATCGCGGAAAGCTGGCGATCGAGAAAAAGGCTGCTGAATAAATCAGACGGCAAGAAGAGTGCATCCGCGAGGCTGCTCTCTTTTTAGTTTACAGAAGCTCCCTGTCTTCGCCGTGTACGGCCGGACGGTCCGTGATGCGGGCCTGCCGACGGGTACAGAGCGGGATATGAAGTTAAACCAAATCGCACGATTATGTTAAAGATTGGTGTAGATGCCATGGGCGGCGATTTCGCTCCTGAGGCGGCGGTTCAGGGCGCCGTATTGGCACTTGAAGCGATCGGGCCGGACAGCCGCATCGTATTGTTCGGCGACGAAGCGAAAATCAAAGCCGTACTCGAAGCCGAGGGCTGCTCCGCGGAGCGCTTCGACATCGTTGCGACCACGGAGGTCATCGAGATGGGCGACCATCCCGCCAAGGCCTTTCAGGCCAAGGCCGATTCGAGCATTACGGTAGGCTTCGGCTATCTGGCCAAAGGCGCCATCGACGGTTTTGCCAGCGCCGGCAGTACGGGCGCCATGATGGTCGGCTCGATGTATGCGGTAAAACCGATCGAAGGGGTCATCCGGCCCACGATCTCGTCCATCGTTCCCACGATCGCGGGGCGTCCCGCGCTTCTGCTGGACGTGGGGCTGAACGTGGACTGCAAGCCCGAAGTGCTGGCGCAGTACGGACTGATCGGTTCGATCTACGCCGAAGCCGTGCTCGGAATCGGGAAACCCCGCGTCGCCGTACTCAACATCGGCGAGGAGGAGACCAAGGGCAACGCCCAGACCAAGGCGACCTACGAACTGCTGAAGGAGGACGGACGCATCAATTTCGTGGGCAATGTCGAAGGTTCGTACATCTTTACGGGCCAAGTCGCCGACGTGATCGTCTGCGACGGTTTCGTGGGCAATACGGTGCTGAAGATGGCCGAGGGGCTTTACCGCATCAACAAGAAGCTGGGCGGCGGCAATGCGTTCTGGGACGCGATGAATTACGAAAACGTGGGCGGCACGCCCGTGCTCGGCGTCAATGCGCCCGTAATCATCGGCCACGGCATCTCGTCGGCCCGCGCGATCAAAAGCATGATCCTTTCGACGGAGCAGTGCATCAAGGCGGACCTTACCGTCAAACTGCAGCATGCTTTCAAAAATTAATCACACAATTTAGGAGAGAAAGTTAATGGGTAAAATAACAGCAGCGATAACGGGTGTAGGTGAGTATCTGCCGGATTACATCCTTACGAATGAAGAGTTGAGCACCATGGTCGATACGTCCGACGAATGGATCATGTCGCATATCGGCGTCAAGACGCGCCATATCCTCAAGGGTGAGGGCGTAGGTTCCTCCTACATGGGCGCCCGCGCGGTCATCAACCTGTTGGACAAAGCCGGAGTGGATCCGATGGAGATCGATCTGGTGATCTGCGCTACGGTGACCCCCGATATGTTTTTCCCCTCGACGGGCAACCTGATCGCCGATCAGGCGGGATGCAAGAACGCCTTTGCATACGACGTTTCGGCGGCGTGCAGCGGCTTCCTTTTCGCCCTTACGACGGGTGCGAAATTCATCGAGTCGGGTTCGTGCAAGAAGGTCGTGGTCGTCGGCGCCGACAAGATGTCGTCGATCGTGGACTACACCGACCGTTCCACCTGTCCGATCTTCGGCGACGGCGCCGCCGCCGTACTGCTGGAACCCAATGAAGAGGGATACGGCGTTCTGGACGAGATTCTCCGTTCGGACGGTTCGGGCGAGTTGCAGCTCTACATGAAGGCGGGCGGTTCGCGCTATCCGGCTTCGGTCGAGACCGTGCAGAACAACTGGCATACGATCATGTGGGACGGACACGCCGTGTTCAAGGCCGCCGTTTCGAAGATGGCCGACGTGTCGGTCGAGATCATGGAGCGCAACGGACTTACCTCTGCGGATGTGCGTTATCTGGTGCCCCATCAGGCCAACCTGCGCATCATCGACGCCACGGCGCGCCGCATGGGACTCGAACATGAGAAGTGCATGATCAACATCGACCGCAACGGCAACACGACCGCCGCGACGATTCCTTCGTGTCTTTACGATTACGAGAAAGAGCTGCGCAAGGGCGACAACCTGATTCTGTCGGCTTTCGGCGGCGGTTATACGTGGGGCGCGATCTATGTGAAGTGGGCTTACGACGGTTCGAAAGCCTGCCAGATCGATTCTTCGGAGAAATAGTTTTCCGGTGCGGGCGGATGCCCGCCGAAGAAATAGACTACAGAGAGACGGAAACCAGTGATGGTTTCCGTCTCTTTTCTGCATATTCCGGGGCGCCTTGCGTTTCGGGGAACCGGGAATTTTCGTATATTTGGCTTTCGCGGAACATGTGCGGTTTCAGTTTCTTTTCGGATTCGCGCATTAGTTTTGCATCCGGAAAAAATGCGGTTATGAAAATTCTGATTGTCGAAGACGAACCCTCCCTGCGGGAGATCATGGTGCAGACCCTGCGCCGGGAACAGTATGTGGTCGAGCAGGCCGCCGATTATGCGTCGGCGCTCGACAAGATCGCCGGATACGATTACGACTGCATCCTGCTGGACATCATGCTGCCCGACGGGAGCGGCCTGCAACTGCTCGAAGAGCTGAAGCGGCAGCGCAGGCAGGCGGGAATCATCATCATTTCGGCCCGCGACTCGCTCGACGACAAGATCGAGGGCCTCGAACTGGGGGCCGACGACTACCTGCCCAAACCCTTCCACCTCGCGGAACTGAGCGCCCGTATCCGGAGCGTCGTGCGCCGCCACCAGCGCGGCGGTCAGGAGAGTCTCGATGCCGGAAACGTGCGGCTGTTTCCCGACAGCCGCCGGGTGGAAATCGCGGGCCGGGAGGTCGAACTGCTGCGCAAGGAGTACGATATACTCTATTATTTCATGAGCCGCCCGAACCATATGATCGACAAGACGACGCTGGCCGAAGCCGTGTGGGGCGACCACATCGACCAAGCCGACAATTTCGATTTCGTCTACGCCCAGATGAAAAACCTGCGCCGCCGGCTGCACGACGCGCAAGCGGACATCGAAATCCGCGCCGTTTACGGCTTCGGCTATAAACTCGTTACGCCATGAAACTCGTTTACCGCATCCTGCTCCATATGTCTTGGGCGCTCTCGCTGCTGCTGGCGGCGTGGGCGGTGCTTTTCTATTTCACGATGATCGACGAGATCAACGACGAAGTCGACGATTCGCTCGAAAACTATGCCGAGGTGCTTGTGAAACGCAATCTTGCGGGCCGTGAGCTTCCTGCGGCGTTTTCGGGCAGCAACAACGGCTATTTCCTGCACGACGTCTCGGCTGAATACGCCGCCGCACGGCCCCATATGGTTTACAGCGACGAGGAGATTTTCATTCCGGAGAAGGACGAGGAGGAGCCGGCGCGCGTGCTGCGGATGATCTTCCGCGACCGGGAGGGAAGCTATAAGGAGCTTACCGTGATGACGCCGACCATCGAGAAGGACGATTTGCAGGAGGCGATTCTCTGGTGGATCGTCTATCTGTATCTTTTCCTGCTGCTGACCATTCTGCTGATCAACATACTGGTGCTCCACCGCACCCTGCGGCCCCTGTATGCCCTGCTGAGGTGGCTCGACGGCTACAGGGTAGGCGGAAAGAACGCTCCGCTGGCCAACGATACGAAGATCGCCGAATTCCGGCGGCTGAACGAGGCGGCGATCCGCAATGCCGAGCGGGCCGAAGTGCTGTTCGACCGCCAGAAGCAGTTCATCGGCAATGCGTCGCACGAAATGCAGACGCCGCTGGCGGTTTGCCGCAACCGGCTGGAGATGCTCGTAGGCGACGGCTCGGCGTTGAGCGAGGAGCAGTTGGGCGAGATTATGAAGGTGCAGCGGACGCTCGATTATCTGGTGCGGCTCAACCGTTCGCTGTTGTTGCTGTCGAAGATCGAGAACGGCCAGTTCCCCGAAACGGAGCAGGTCGATTTCAATGCGCTGGTCAGGCGTACGGCCGAAGATATGTCCGAGATTTACGCCGGGCGGGGCATGCGCCTCTCCCTGCGCGAAGAGGGCCGGCTTGCGGCCCGCATGAATTCGTCGCTGGGGGCCAGTCTGGTCACGAACCTGCTGAAAAACGCCTATGTCCACGGAGATGCGGGCGGCGAAGTGACGGTGACCGTTTCCGGGGATCGTCTGAGCGTCTGCAACAGCGGTGCGGGCGGTGCGCTCGATGCGGACCATATCTTCGAACGCTTTTATCAGGGGGCCAAAAAGGAGGGTTCGACGGGGCTGGGCCTTTCGATCGTCGATGCCGTGTGCCGTCTTTACGGTTTGCGGACCGAATATGCGTATATAAATAGGTGCCACTGTTTCACGGTGCATTTTCCGAAATAAAATTCAAAAAAAAGCGTATCGGGGCGTTTATTTCAAATTCGTTTCAGCTTTAGGTCGCAACTTTGCATTGTAAACGATAAACAATGTTGAACCAAAATAGCAAAACGATTATGAAAAAGCTCATGATGATTCTCGCAGGCGCAGCCCTGCTCGCAACTTCCGCTCCCGCCTTCGCAGGCAACGACCGTCCGATCGCCGTCGGCGAACTTCCGGCCGTGTCGCAGGAGTTTATCAAAACCCACTTCGCAGGCGTCGAAGTCTCCTTCTCGAAGGTGGACGAGGAGCTTTTCGACAAGGATTACAAGGTCGTATTCGTAAACGGCGCCAAAGTCGAATTCGCCAAGAACGGCGAGTGGAAAGACGTCGAATGCAAATACGGCGAGGTGCCGGCGGCAATCGTTCCGCAGCAGATCCGCGATTATGTGACCAAGAATTACCCCAAAAACAAGATCGTCGCCATCGACCGCGACCGCCGCGATTACGAGGTGGAGCTGGACAACGGACTCGACCTGAAGTTCGACCTCAAGTTCCGTCTGATCGATATCGACAATTAGTGGACAGCCCTTTATGCGAGGTATTATGAAAAAGTTCGCAGTGTTGATGCTGGCCCTCGCGTCGCTGGGTGCGATGACGGGCTGCGATGACGACGACGATTCGGTGAAGGTTCCGGCCGCAGTGCAGGATACGTTCGGACGGATGTTCCCCGGTGCGGGACATGTCGAATGGGCGGGGAAGCAGGGCTATCTGGTCGCCGAATTCCGTGAAGGCGGAACCGACATGCAGGCGTGGTTCGACGCCGCGGGCAAATGGTACATGACCGAAGAGGACGTACCTTACGCCCTGCTGCCGCAGGCGGTGCGCACCGCTTTCGAAAGCGGCGAGTACGCCGCATGGCATGTGGACGACGCGGATAAGCTGACGCGCGAAGGATTGGAGACGGTCTATGTGCTCGAAGTCGAGCAGCGCGACGCTGAGTATGAGCTTGTCTATTCGGAAGACGGCGTGTTGCTGCGCGCCGTGCCCGATGCGGACGGTGACCGCGACCACGGGGATATGCTTCCGCAGGAGCTTCCGCAGGCTGTGAAGGATTTTATCGGACGGAAATATCCGGGCGCCCGCATCGTCGATGCGGAGCGTGAAAAAGGCGGACTCGAAGTCGAAATTATCGACGGCCGTACGCCGCGCGAGGTTTATTTCGGCGCCGGCGACGCTTGGCTCCGGACCAAAACCGAAGTGCGCAGGAGCGAGGTCCCCGCAGCGGTGATGCAGGCGTTTCAGACATCGCAGTACGCGGGCTGGGAGATCGACGACATAGACCATTACGACAGCCCCGAACGCCAGTGGTATCTCTTCGAACTGGAGGACCCGCAGTCGGACCGCGAAGCGGAACTGCGCATTCAGGCCGACGGCACGATTTTCTGACGGCATACCCCGGCAGGGACGGAATCTTCACGGCGAAGGTTCCGTCTTTTTTGTTATAACCGGGGACTATTGTGTTGTAAAATAATGTGATGGGATTTCCGCACAAATCGGCGAAAACTATTGTATATTTGTATCAGGAAAGAATAACACAAACTTAAAACAATACAGCTATGTTAAGCGAGAAATTACATGATGCTCTGAACGAGCAGATCAATGCCGAGCTTTGGTCGGCCTATCTCTATCTTTCGATGTCGATGGACGCCGAGGCCAAGGGGCTGAAGGGTGTCGCCAACTGGTTCTTCGTACAGTTTCAGGAGGAGCAGGACCACGCCCGCATCCTGATGAACTACATCAATTCGCGCGACGCCAAAGTCGAGCTGAAGCCGATCGCCGAAGTGCGCACCGAGTGGACTTCGCCGCTGGACATGTTCAAGGATACGCTGGAGCATGAGAAGGTGGTGACTTCGATGATCAACAACCTTGCGTCGATCGCCGCCGAAGACAAGGATTTCGCTTCGGCCAACATGCTCGTATGGTTCGTGGACGAGCAGGTCGAGGAGGAGGAGTCGGCCCGCGACATGATCACCGCATGCGAGGCCGTCGAAGGCAACAAGTTCGGGCTTTATACGCTCGACAAGGAGTTGGCCGCGCGCGTATACCAGCAGGCTTCGCCGCTGGCCGCGAACAACGCCTGACCGCATCACATGCCGTAGTATTGAGCAAGCCGCTCCGGGGAACCGGGGCGGCTATCGTTTTACCTTGTAGTCTATTCCCGCCTTGCGGGCCTGCGCGTGCTGGAACCGGCGGCGGATGCGGTACAGCCGGCCGTCTTTGACGAGCCGTGCGCCCGTCTGGTGGTAGCAGAAGGGGATATCCGCATCGAGACACTGCCGGCGGATCGAAAGCACCCAGTCGAAGTCGCACGGACGGGCGTCGTTGCCCGATTCGCCGCCCGCGGAGACCTCCTCGATCTCGGAGGTGAGGTATTGCGCGATGTCGAGCGGTCCGAGCAGCGGTGCGCAGACGATCAGCTTGTGGCGCAGGGGCGCTCCCAGCAACAGCGGAAGCCGGCGGTCGGCCGCCGCCTGATTCTCGACTGTGCAGCCCACGATCAGATTCTCGTAGCCGTCGCCCCAGTCGGGCGGCAGGACCTGCATCAGGCGGTCTATGCGTTTGGTGATGAAGAAGAAGCGCAGGTCGCTGCGCGTGCGGATCATCTCCCACGCCTCGGCGCGCCATGCGTCGGCCTCTTCGACCAGAAAATCCGACGTGAAGCAGGTGTAGACCATCTCTCCGGCAGGAACCTTGAACCGTCCGTCGCGGCTCCGGCGCACGGGCAGGTTGAACGCCGAGGTTTTACGCACCTCGCTGCTGTCCTTGTCGTGCCGTTCGTCCTGCCGGTATACGTAGCAGTGGCGGCAGCCTTCGCTGATCTTGCGGCATCCGTGCCACGGGTTCCATCCGACCGACATGATCCGTTATCTCAGCTCCATGCGCAGGCGCACCATGTGGCGGCACTCTACGCCGTTTTCGAAAATCGGAGCGGGGTAGTGCTTCCGGAAGTAGTCTTCGTCGATGCCGCAGCGGACGAAACCGCACCGTTCGTACAGGGCGATCTGTCCCGCGCCGATGTCTCCCGTGCCGATTTCGAGCAGTCGGAACCCCGCATCGCGGGCCGTTCGTACGGCATGCTGCAATAACGCCGTGGCGATGCCGCGGCGCTGGTATTCGGGCGCGACGGCGATGTTGACCACTTCGGCCGTGAAGGGCCGCGTATGCAGCAATACGTACTGGCCGAGGATCTGTCCGCCCCGGCATGCGGCATAGGTCGTGCCGCGGCCGGCATAGTCGGCCACGGACTCTTCCGATTCGTCGGCCAGCAACAGCAGGCTGCGGTCCGGAGTGTCGGTTTTTACGATTTCGAATTCCATGCGTTGAGGATTTAGAGAAGCGATGCGGCACCTTGGAAAGTCGCCAGCACGACGATATAACGCAGTGTCTTGCCGGCGAGCATCGAGCCGCCCGTGAGCCAGACGTTGCTGCGCATCAGGCCGAGTACGATGGCGATGGCTTCGCCGATGGTGGGCAGGAACGAGAAGAAGGCCATCATCGCCCCGCGCCCTGCGAGAAACCGGCGGGCCTTGTCCAGCTGTTTCTCCTTTACGCCCAGCCGCGTGATCCATTCGCTCTTGCCGAGCGTGCCGATCCAGTAACAGCTCATGCCGCCCAGTGTATTGCCCGATGCCGCGGAGACGACGCACAGCACGGGGTCCAGCCCCATATGCACCAGTACGAGCATCACGGCCTCGGAGCTGAACGGCACGACGCTCCCGGCGATCAGCGCCGAGAAGAAAAGGCCCCAGTAGCCCCAGTCGATCAGAAATTGCGTGAGTGTCTCCATGTGTCGTGTCCGGTTTTGTGCAAGAGTAGTCCGCCTGCGGGACAAAGATAGTTTTTTTGCCCGAAAGGGGTTGCACGTGCCGGATGAAAAGCGCTAATTTTGTCTGAAACGAATTCTCACCGCTTATGTTGAAAACCGGACTTTGTATCGTATTGTTCGCCTTGGCCGCCGGGTGCGCGCCGAAGCAGAAACCCTTTACCGACTATGTGAATCCCCTGCTGGGAACCGCGACGCTCTGGGACAGCGTCGATCTGGGCTTCAAGCCCACCAAACGTACGTGGGGAGCCGAGGTCTTCCCCGGTTCGTCGCTCCCTAACGCCATGGTGCAGGTCAGCCCCGTCACCAAATTCCACAGCGGGGCGGGCTACCAGTATGAGGATAGCGTGATTTACGGCTTCACCCACACCAACAAGGGGCATTGGAACCTCTGCCATATTCCGCTGCTGCCCGTCACGGGCACGCCGCTTCCCGGAGACTACTGTTCGCCCTACAGCCATGCGCGCGAATCGGCCGCTCCGGGTTACTACCGGGTTTTTCTCGACCGCTACGGCGTCGATGCCGAGCTGACCTCGACGCTGCGTTGCGCGTTTCATAAATACACCTATCCCGCCGGGGCGCAGGCGGCTCTGCTGGCCGACCTGCAGCGTTCGAATGAACATGTTCGCGCATGGGATATCCGTAAGGAGGGCGACAACGCCTTCGCCGGATGGCAGCAGACGGGCGAGAAGATGTATTTCTATGCCGTGGCCGACCGTCCCGTGACCGGGATCGAGCCGGTTGCGGAGGGAGACCGTGAAATCCGCATCGTCCGCTTCGGCGACGGTGACGGTCCGGTCGAACTGCGGATCGGGTTCTCGTTCGTGAGCGAGGAGAACGCCCGGAAGAATCTCGAAGCCGAGATGCTCGGCAGGAGTTTCGCCGACGTGCGCTCCGAAGCGACCGCTGTATGGAACGATCTGCTGGGGCGGATCCGTGTCGAAGGAGGTACGGAGCGCGAAAAAGGATTGTTCTATTCGAGCCTTTACCGCTCGTTCCTCTGGCCCGCGCTGCGCAGCGACGTGAACGGCGAGTTTACCGATGCGGACGGCGAGGTCGTCAATACCGGGTTCCGTTATTACACCGGGCCTTCGTATTGGGACGATTACCGCAACAAGCTGATTCTGCTCGGCCTGCTGGCTCCCGATGTCGCGGCCGACGTCATCAGCTCGGACACCGACCGGGGTGAAAAACGGGGCGGATTCATGCCGACCTTCTTCCACGGCGACCACGCTTCGGCGTTCGTGGCCGGAGTGTACCTGCGCGGCATCCGCGGTTTCGACGTGCGGCGCGCCTACGAGCTGGTCCTGCGCAACGCCACCGTGCAGGGGCCGAGCCGCCCGTGGCTCGACGAGTATGTCGCCCGCGGCTATATCCCCGAAATGGATGTCGAGAATCCCGTGACGCAGACCGTATGCAAAGCCGCGGTTACGAAAACGCTCGAATACGCCTACGACGACTATGCCGTGGCGCTGCTGGCCGATGCGCTGGGAGATGGGGCGAACCGGGATATGCTGATGAAGCGCACGTCCAATTACAAGAACCTCTTCGATCCCTCGACGGGCCTGATGCGCGGACGGCTCGATGACGGCTCGTGGATCACGCCCTTCGACGACCAGTATCCCTATTACGAATACATGTACCGCGAAGCCAACGCTTGGCAGCAGGCGTTCTTCGCGCCGCACGACACCGAGGGGCTGATCGGTCTCTATCCCAGCCGCGAGGCGTTCGGGGCGCAGTTGGACAAGCTCTTCTCGATTCCGTGGAAGGGCTACGAGGTGGACAACCTTTCGGGTTTTATCGGGCAGTACTGCCACGGCAACCAGCCCGACCACAGTTTCCCCTACCTGTATTACTTCATCGGCCGTCAGGAGCGTTCGCAGGAGTTGCTCGACCACATTCTGGACCGGTTCTACGGCATGGGACCCGAAGGACTGGCGTTGTCGGGCATGGACGACGCCGGCGAGATGTCGTCGTGGTATGTCTTCAACGCCATCGGGCTTTACACCTATTCCCCGGCCGATCCCGAATATATCGTCACCGTGCCGCTGTTCGACAAGGTCGCAGTGTCGCTGGGCGACGGTTCCCGCTGGTCGATCCGCCGCGAGGGAACGGGCCGCCGGATTACGGGCATCACGTGCGGCGGAAATCCGGTCGGTGGTTGGTTCGTGTCCCACGATGCGCTGGGCAAAGGCGAGCTGGTGATTGCGACCTCGGAAAAATAGACGGTTGCGGACGCCCTGCGGATGATACGACGCGCGGGTATGCTCAGTAACCGGCCGGGATTGTCCGGACGACAGCGGCGGCGGAATCGGTTTCCGCCGCCGTTTTTTGTGCCGGAAACGCTCGATGCGGTTCGTCCGTTCGGGGCATGCGGACCGGAATCCGGACCGGGGACGGTCGCGGAAAGCGAAGGCCGGGGCGTTTGTGCTCCGGCCTTCGCGCGTTCCGGCGTTCCGCGCGGCGTTACTCCTCGGCCCAGCTGCGGATGACCTGACTCTGTACGTTTACGCCGTATGCGGCCGCCTTGGCGAGGATACGCCGGGCCAGAGCCGCCTTTTTGTTGTCGGGCGCATAGCGGAAGTAGGCTTCGGCGGCCCGTACGTGCTCGGCGTCCACGAGCGGGAATTCGCGCGTTTCGGGAATTCCGAATGCTGAGTCGGGTAGTTCGTGCCGCTCTTCGGCGGTAAGCCGGTCCGCGGTCTTGTGTTTTGTCGCTGTCGTCATTGCTTTCCCTTGTTTGGTGATCCGTTTCGGGAAGATGCAATTTTTCGGCCAGCGCGTCCGCTTGTCTTCTGAATTGCGGCCGGACTATCCGATTAGGGTGGCGACGATGCGGCGGCCCGAAGCGCGGTTGCGGAATTCGCAGAGGTAGATGCCCTGCCATGTGCCGAGGTTGAGCCGGCCCTGTGTGACGGGTATTGTCAGCTCGACGCCCGTGAGCGTCGATTTGGCATGCGCCGGCATGTCGTCGTCGCCTTCGAGCGTGTGGACGTAGTAGGATTCGCGCTCGCGGACCAGCCGGTCGAAGATGGCCGAGAGGTCCGTGCGAACGTCGGGATCGGCGTTTTCGTTGATCGAAAGACCTGCGGAGGTGTGTTTGATGAAGAGATGCACCAGCCCGGCGTCGGGCAGCGGCGGCAGGTTGGCCGTGATTTCGTCCGTGACGAGGTGAAACCCGCGGGTGCGGGGGCGTAGTGTGAATTCGGTCTGCTGGATCATGGCGATGTTGTAAATTGCTGCGGTAAAGATACGAAAAATCGGAGCATGCTCCCTTTGCCGTTGCGCGGTCCGGGGCATATCGCATGCGGATGTCCGAAATTGTGTGGCGGAGTGTTGGAAATTCCGGCATTTATTGTGATATTAGAGCATAAATTTCCAAGATTATGTATACAATACTGAGATTTCTGTTTTCGGACAAACCCTATACCGCCGGCAATTCGTGGCTGCTGCTCGCGGTCCGCATTATTTTCGGAGGATTGCTGATGTCGCACGGCATCGCCAAGTGGCAGAACTTCGATGCGCTTTCCGCCGCGTTTCCCGATCCGCTGGGTGTCGGCGGCGGTGTTTCGCTCGCGCTGGCGATCTTCGGCGAAGTCGTCTGTTCTGCCGGGTTTATCGCGGGGTTGTTCTACCGGCTGGCTCTCATCCCGATGATTTTCACGATGTGCGTGGCTTTCTTCGCCGTACACGGCGGCGATCCGTTCGCGGCGCGCGAACTGGCGCTGGCCTATCTGTCGGTTTACGTGCTGATGTACGTCGCAGGTCCCGGTCTCTATGCGGCCGATACGCTGATCGCTCGGCGTCTTCCGAAGCCGCGGCGGTAGTCGCGCCGCACCCTTATCCGGATTCCGCCCCGATACCCTCTCTTCCGGAAGAGGCGATGGACGTGTGGCGCATTTTCGCAGGCAGAATGCCTAGGGCGCATCAGGCCAATTCCTTGTCCGCTCGATAAAGCAGCGGGACCGGCATCTTCTGATCGGATGTCGGTCCCGGTTTGTTTTTGGCTATTTGCCGATGCAGAACTTCGAGAATATGGTTTTGAGGACCTCTTCCGGGACGATGTCCTGCCCGGTGACGCCGCTCAGATGGCGGATGACCTGACGGATCTCTTCGCTCAGCAGGTCGGTCGGAAGGTTGTCGCGCAGACCGTCGAGGGCGGCGCTCAGGGCTTCGGACGCCGACGTCAGGGCTTCGTAATGGCGGCTGTTGGAGATGACCGTGCCGCCGTGGTAGAGCGCTTCCGTATCGACCGCGTCGCGCAGGATCCGGCGCAGGTCGTCGATGCCGTCGCCGTTGCGTGCCGAGATGCCGACGGCGCCTTCGGGAAGTGCGAGACCGGGTGTTTTGTCGATTTTGTTGTATACCGTCAGCAGCGTTTGGTCGGGACGGAGCGGAAAGTCCGGGCTTTGGGTGTCGGCGGCCGAATCGGCGCTCGGAACCGCAGGGGCGGATTTCCGGCCCGTTTGTCCGGATGAAGGGCTTCCGCCGGATACGGGTACGGCGGGCTGCGATGCGTCGATCAGGCGGATGATGATCTGCGCCCGTTCGATGCTTGACATGGTGCGGGCGATTCCCATTTGTTCGAGGGTGTCGTTCGTGCTGCGGATGCCGGCCGTGTCGAGGAACCGGAAAACGATCCCGTCGATGTTGGCGCGCTCTTCGATGATGTCGCGCGTCGTGCCGGCGATGTCCGAGACCATGGCCCGTTCTTCGTTGAGCAGGCGGTTGAGCAAGGTGCTTTTTCCGACGTTTGGCGCTCCGACGATGGCTACGGCGACTCCCTCCTTGATGGCGTTGCCGAGCGAAAACGAGCTACGCAGGGCGTCGATCCGCTCCTTGATCTGCCGCATGGTGTCACGCAGCTGGGTGCGGTCGGCGAATTCGACCTCCTCTTCCGAGAAGTCGAGTTCGAGTTCCAGCAGCGAGGTGAGGTGCAGCAGTTTTTCGCGCAGGGTGTCGAACGCTGCGGAATAACCCCCGCGCATCTGGTTGGCGGCGAGCGCGTGCGACGCCCGCGAGGACGAGGCGATGATGTCGGCCACGGCTTCGGCCTGCGAGAGGTCGAGTTTGCCCGCAAGATAGGCCCGGATGGTGAATTCGCCCGGTTGGGCCATGCGTGCGCCGGCGGCGGTCAGCAGGCGCAGCGTTTCGGTGACGATGTACTGCGAACCGTGGCACGAGATTTCGGCGGCGTCTTCGCCCGTATAGGAACGGGGCGCCCGGAATACCGTGACCAGCACGTCGTCGAGCGTTCGCCCGTCGGCCATGATATGGCCGTAATGAACCGTATAGCCCCCGGCATCGGCCAGCGGCGCGCTTCCCCGGAAAATGCGGTCGCAGATCGTCAGCGCGTTGCCGCCGCTTACGCGGATGACGGCGAGCGCCCCTCCTGCGGCGGTGGCCGGAGCTGCAATGGTATCGTGGTCGCAGATCATCTTACCTTCCTTCGATGCGGAGCCGTTGTCCGATGCGGAGTTTGTGGGCGCTCTTGATGTTGTTCCAGCGCATGAGCTGCGCCGTGGTCACCCGGTAGCGGCGGGCGATGGCGCCCAGCGTGTCGCCCTTCTTGACGGTATAGACTGTTCCGGAACGTTCCTGACGCTTTTTGTCGAGGTTCGCCGGGTTGATGTATTCCTTGAGGTACAGCGAGTCTTTGGCCAGAATAGCAGGCTCGTTGGCGACGTACTGCGTCAGGCTGCGCTGCGGAAGCACCAGCGTATAGGGTTTGGTCGTGGCCGGGATGATGTCGAGTTTGTACTGCGGGTTGAGCTGGCGCAGGGTTTCGATCGGCACGTCGATTGTCGAGGCGATCTGCTGGAGGTGCATGATCCGGTCGATGCGGACGGTGTCGGTGGCCAGCGGAATCGGGGCTTCGGTGAGTTCGATGCCGTGCTGGCGGTGGTAGGCGTAGGCATACGACGCACCGATGAAGGCGGGGACGTAGCCGCGCGTTTCGCGGGGCAGGTAGTCGTAGATGTCCCAGAAGGTGCGGCTCTTCTCGCCTGCGCGGGCCAGCGCCTTATTGACGTTGCCCGGACCGCAGTTGTAGGCGGCGATGGCCAGCGACCAGTCTTTGTAGATGGCGTAAAGGTCTTTGAGGTAACGGCAGGCGGCCTGCGTCGAACGGACCGGGTCGCGGCGTTCGTCGACCAGCGAATTGACCTCAAGTCCGTAGCTTTTGCCCGTCGAGGGCATGAACTGCCACAGTCCTACGGCGCCCATGGGCGATACGGCCGTGACGGAGAGCGCCGATTCGATGATCGGCAGGGCCCGCAGCTCGATGGGAAGCCCCTCTTTGAGCAGCTCGTCCTCGATCAGCGGGAAATAGTACTGCGACATGCCCAGAATCCGGCTGATCGTGCCGTAGCGGGAGTCGGTGTAACGGTTGATGTAGCCCCGGACGATGCTGTTGTAGGGGAGCTGGATGGGCGATGCGAGGTCGCGCAGACGCCGGGTATAGACCGAGTCGGGAACAGCGCCGGTCTGTGTGCTGTCCACCAGAATATAGTTGTCGAAGAACTCCCTGAACGAGTCGCAGCACTGCCTTTCGCGCCATACGGCGACCAGCGAATCGGCCTGCGCGGCCGTCAGTCCCAGCGTCATGTCGTTATCCGGGAGCGGTGCGGGTGCCGGCGCGGCAGGTTCGGTTTTGCGCTCGGTGTGTGCGGGCTTTGCGGCCGGAGGAGCGGGGGCCGGTGCGGGTTCGGCGACGGCTTCGGTCCGGGCTTTTTTCTTCTCTTTCTTGCGGGGTTTGCGGTCGAGGCCCGATGCGGGCGCAGCGACGGCCATCAGCAGCACTATGGTCAGGAGGATTCTCATCGGTTAGAATTTGAAACTCAGGTTGAACCCGAATACCGCACGGTTGCCGCCGGCGGAGGGAACGTATGTATAATCGACCAGCGGTTCGAGATTCATCGACAGGTCGTCGGAGACGTCGTAGTCTTTCAGGTGGGCGTCCACATGGGCGTCCACGATCTGAAGGACGTACAGTCCGGCCGAGATGATGATGCAGAGGTCGCGGTTGCGGCGGTAGTTGTTGCGCAGGTTGCGGATGAAGTCCGCCGAGTAGCGGCCGTGGAATTCGTCGGTCGGGCCGTCGGGGTAGGCGTCCGGATTCTTTTCGTAGTCGCTCAGCAGCCGGTATGCCTTTTTGAAACGCTGGTAGCCGCGGTTGTTCCAGTCGATACAGTAGATCATCGCGGCGAAACCGCCCACGACGAAGGGGACTTTCCAATAGCTTTTGTTGTAAATCTGTCCCGCGCCGGGGAAGATGCAGGCCAGCGTGGTGGCTTTCTTGACGTCCGATACCTCGTTGGTCGAGTAGTTCACGGCGGCGTCGCCGATGAAGTAGATGTACGAGGCCACCGTAAGGCCCAGATAGACCTGCCGGCGGGTGTTGCTGCGGATCATCCTGCTTTGCAGCGCGTCCAGTTCGGGCGTGCGCGAGAGGTTTTTGTTCGTGTAGGCTTCGTATTCGCGCTTGAGGGGCTTGTAGGTCTTGTTTTCGTGGAGATAGAGGGCCAGACCCGCGCCCAAGGTGCCGTAGAGAACGGGCAGTTTCCAGTATTGTTTGTTGTAAATCTGTCCGTAACCGGGCAGTACGGTCGAGATCCAGCACACTTTCGAGAGCGACATCGAATCGCTCATCAGCCAGCCGCGTTTATGCTTGGTGGTGTCCGATTCGATCTTTATGCCGGCCATTTTGAGCCGGTAGAGCGAGTCGGCTTTGCTTATGTCGTCGGTGCGCAGCTCCGCGACGGCGGCCGAGTCGGCCGCGAAGAGTCCCGTCATCAGCGAATCCAGTTCGCGGACCAGCGAGAGGTCGGCCAGCGAGTCGGTTTTCGAGGCGAGCGAATCCCGCTGCACGAGCATGCCCCCGCGCACGATGGTGCGCGCCCCGCGGTGGAGCTGCGCTTGGGCGGGAAGCCACAACGTGAGTGCCGCGAGTATCGGCAGCAGGTGTCTGAACCGGATTCTTACCATATTTTATTTGAGGCGGCCGGAGAACCGTTCGATGAATTGTTCGATGTCCTTGTCGTCGTCGAAGCCGATGACGATCCGTCCGCCGCCGTTTTTCGAGCGTTTGATGCTGATTTCCTGCGAGAAGAACTTTTCGAGCTGTTCCACCAGCCGCGAATAGCTTTCGGGATACTCTTCGTCCTCCATGTTTTGTGCCGCTTCGGCGGGCTGCTCGGTGAGCGTGCGCACCAGCTCCTCGGCCTGACGGACCGAAAGGCTCTTCTTGAGTATCTTCTTCAGCGTGCGAAGCTGCAGCTCCTGCGGGGCGCCGGCGATGGCCTTGGCGTGTCCCATCGAAATCAGCCCCTCCTTGAGGGCCAGCTGCACCTCGTCGGGCAGTTTCAAGAGACGCATGTAGTTCGAGACGGTCGAACGTTTCTTGCCGACCTTTTCGGAGAGCGCGTCCTGCGTGAGGTTGCACTCCTCGATCAGACGCTGCATGCCCAGCGCGATTTCGATCGCGTTGAGGTCCTGCCGCTGGATATTCTCCACGAGGGCCATGGCGTGCAGGTTTTCGTCGTCCACCTCGCGGACATAGGCCGGAAGGCTCTTCAGGTCGGCGCGCTGCGCCGCCCGCCAGCGGCGTTCGCCGCTGATGATGATATATTTGCCGTCGCCCGATTTCTTGACCGTAATGGGCTGGATGATGCCCAGCTGGCGGATCGAGTCGGCCAGCTCGTCGAGGGCCTCTTCGTCGAATTGCGTACGCGGCTGCGTGGGGTTGGGAATGATTTCCGCAATGTCGATTTCGGTCATCTGGCTCATCGGCTTGAGCTTGGCGTCTACGGCGTCGGTGCCGAATATGGCGTCGAGTCCGCGCCCTAATCCCTTCGGTTGTTTCATAGCTGCGTTCTGTTATTTGCTTCGTTTACGGTTGCGTTTGAGGAACTCCCGCGCCAAGGTGAGGTAGTTCTCCGAACCCACGGCCCCGGCATCGTACAGCATGACGGGCTTTCCGTGCGAGGGGGCTTCTCCCAAACGGATATTGCGCTGAATTATTGTGTCGTAGGCCAGCTGACCGAAATGTTCGCGCACCTCGTTCACGACTTGGTTGTTGAGCCTGTTGCGCATATACATCGTCAGCAGGAAGCCCTCGATGTCCAGTGCGGGGTTCAGGCCGCTTTTGACCTTGCGGATGGTGTTGAGCAGTTTCGAAAGCCCTTCGAGGGCGAGGTACTCGCACTGCACGGGAATAAGCACCGTGTCGGCGGCCGTGAGGATATTGACGGTCGTATAGCCCAGCGAGGGGGAGCAGTCGATGAAGATGTAGTCGAAGCGGTCGCGGACGGAGTCTACGATGCGTTTCATCACGTGGTGCGCATCCTCCATTTTCGGCAGTTCGGTGTCGGCGGCCACCAGATCGATCGACGAGGGCAGCACCCATAGATTCTTCACGTCGGGGCTTTGGAGGAGCACCTCTTCGGGCTTTTTGAGTCCTGCGATACATTCGTAGACGCCCTCCAGATTGATGTCGAAGCCCAAGCCGGAGGTGGCGTTGGCCTGCGGATCGGCGTCGAGCAGCAGCACCTTCTTGCCCAGCAGGGCCAGCGAGGCCGCCAAGTTGATGGCCGTCGTGGTCTTGCCCACGCCGCCTTTCTGATTCGCTAATGCGATAACCTTTGCCATGTTTCGATCGGGTTTATAATCGGGCAAATTTAATGATTTTAAATGGAAATCCATAACCGTAACCGAAAATTGCTTATCTTTGAACTCGGAACGGATTGATAGTTACACGCTATATGACAGAAAAAAAAACAGAGGCTCCCGTGCAGGAGCCGGCGCCGGCTCCTGAGGCCGTCGGTAAAATCTGGAAACTGCAGGGGAAATTTCCCGCACTGGCCGATTATCTGGTCTTTTTCGGCATTTTCCTGCTGGCGCAGGTCGTGGGCGCCGTAACGGCGCTGCTGGTGGGTTGCAAGTGGCCCGATCAGGCGCTGCTGGCGAGCGCCGACGAAACGGTGAGCACCGCCGAACAGGTGCTCGTAGGGCATTTCAACGCCGTATCCTATTTTGTCGCCATGACCCTTACGCTCGTGGGATTTCTCTTTTACCGCAGCCGGCGCCGGGGTCCGAAAATCATCGCGCATTTCTCCTCCCGCGGACTGAATCCCGTCCTGCTGCTCTGGGGCGTGGTTTTCATGCTCGCCACGTCGGTGGTGCTCGAACCGCTGCTGAGCCTGCTGCCCGAAGTGCCCAACGCCTACGGACGCGGCGCGTGGGCGATCGTTACGGTCGTGGTGATGGCGCCGCTGTTCGAAGAGGTGATTTTCCGCGGCGTGCTGCTCGAATCGACGCGCGCAAAATACGGCGTGATGGCCGCATGGCTGGTTTCATCGGCCGTATTCGGCATCGTGCACGTGCATCCGACCGTCGCGGTGAACGCCTTCGCCATCGGTCTGGTGCTCGGATTCGTCTACATGCGGACCGACTCGCTCTGGTCTACGATCATACTCCATGCCGTCAATAACGGAATCGCCTATCTGGCGCTGGTCACCGGGCACGGCAACGCCATGCTGATCGACTTGGTCGGCAGCAGGACGCTCTATGTGCTGATTTATATCGGTGCGCTGGCTGTCTTCGCCGTTTCGGGTTACATGATGCTCCTCGCGCTGCGGCGCCTGAAAGCCGAGGATAAAAATCGGGCGGCGGCGTAATAATCTGGGCCGGGGCTGCGTTAGTTACGAGTAAAAACTGTATCTTTGTCCTCCGGATTATGAATTTGCGAGCGAAAATAGCAGTCGTGGCGGCTTCGGTTTTTCTGGCGGGCTGCCGGGAGATGCCGGGCTATTTCGCCAGCGATACCACGCTGGCGCGCGCCGGCGGCAAGCAGCTGCAGCTGCGCGATGTGGAGTCGGTGGTTCCCAAGGGAGTCACGGGCGAAGACAGCGCGGCGTTCATGAAGGTATACGTGGACCGGTGGGTGCGCAAGCAGCTCAAGCTCAAGGAGGCCGAGACGCTGTTTTCGGCTTCGGGCGACGATATCGACAAGATGGTCGAGGAGTACCGTCAGGCGCTGCTGATCCGCAAGCTGAACCAGCTGTATGTGGACCGGAGCATCGACACGACGTTCACCGACGACGAGATTACGGCCTATTACAATGCGCACAAGGCCGATTTCCGGTTGGACCGTACATTGGTCAAGGGGCGGATCGTGCAGTTCGGCGAAGGCTATCGTCAGGCCCGGAAGCTGAAGGAGCTGATGGGGGCCAAATCCGCCGCCCAGCAGCAGGATTTCCGGGATATCTGCGAGAAAAACGACTTCACGGTGACCGATTTCCGGGAACAGTGGGTCGATTTTCCGGAGTTTCTGAGTTTCCTGCCGACCCTCAGGTCGCAGAATTACGATTCGGTGCTGTCGTCGAACGCCGTGCAGGCGATGCGAGACAGCCATTCGTACTATTATTTCCAGATCGACGCCGTGCGGCGCGAGGGCGAGCCTATTCCCCTCGAACGCCTGCGGAGTACGATCCGCCGCATCCTCTTCAACCAGCGGCAGGGCGAGATCATCCGCAGCCACGAGGAGGAGCTGTACAACCGCGCCGTGGAGAACGGGGAGGCGAAGATTTTTGAAAATACAAACGATAAAGTATAACGCAATGTTGAAAAAAGGTATAATGGCGGCGGCTCTCGCCGTGCTCGCTGCGGGGGCCTTCGCCCAGAAACAGCAGGTGATGCTCGACAAGGTGGTCGCCGTCGTGGGTTCTTCCTCGATTCTCTATTCCGAGGTGGCGGATCACGCGCGCCAGCTCACGGCGCAGCGCCGCGCGGAGGGGTACACCTCCGACCGCGATCCGATGAACGAGGCGCTCGAAGCGCTGATGACCCAGAAACTGCTCTTCAATCAGGCGCAGATCGACTCGGTGAAGATCAATGCCGGCGACATCGCTTCGCACGTCGAGGAGCAGGTGCAGAACATGATCGAGGCCGAGGGATCGATTCCCCGGCTCGAAGCCAAGCACCACATGGCCATTTTCAACATCCGCGAGAACATGCGTCAGCGCTACGAGGAGCAGTCCTACGCCAGCTCCATGCAGAACGAGGTCGTGAGCAAGGTCGCGGTCATTCCGGGCGAGGTCGAGCGTTTCTACAAGTCGATCGACAAGGACAGCCTGCCGACCATCGCCGAGCAGTATGTCTATGCGCAGATCACCCGTTTCCCCAAGTCGATCACGCAGGCCAAGCAGCGTACGCGCGAGCGTCTGCTGGACATGCGCGAACGCGTCATCACGGGCAAGGCCAAGTTCGAGAATCTGGCCCGCATGTATTCGCAGGACCCCGGAACGATGATGCGCGGCGGCGAGATGGACCCTGCGCCGCTCGCCAGTCTCGACTCTTCGTTCGCCGCGGCGCTCGAAAACATGAAGCCCGGACAGATTTCGGAGGTCGTCGAATCGCAGTTCGGATTCCACATCATTCAGATGCTCGACAAGCGGGGGAGTCTCTACCATTTCCGCCATATCCTGCTGCGTCCGGTCTATACGATCGACGAGCTTACGGAGGGCACGCATTTTTTGGACAGCATCGCCAATCTGATCCGCAAGGATTCGATCACCTTCGAGAAGGCCGCGCTGCTCTATTCCGACGATGCGACGTCGAAGATGAACGGCGGTATCGTTTCGAACCACGACATTCTGGAGCGTTTCAGCGCTTTCGACGCCAAGCTGACCGTGACGAAGTTCCTGCGCGAGGATTTCGCCCACTTCAACGCGCTCAACGATTACAACGCGCTGGTGCGGCTGAAGCCCGGCGAGGTGTCGGAAGCTTTCCTGACCGAGGACATCATGGGCAACCAGCTGGCCAAGGTCGTCAAGCTGGTAGAGATCATTCCGACGCACGTGGCGTCGCTCAACGAGGACTACCTCCGGCTGGAGGAGATGGCGCTCAACGCCAAGCAGGAAAAGGTCTTCAAGGACTGGCTGTCGAAGAAGATCGACGCCATGTATGTCTATATCGATCCCGAATTCCGCGACGGAGCGTTCGAGAACAAACATTGGGTGAAGTAAAACCGTGCGCAGGCTCCTTTCCATAGCGGTCGTCGCATTGGCCGCCGGCAGTGTGATTTTCGCCCGCGGCGGGATGCAGGCGCCTGAGGCGGAGCAGCCGGCCGAGAAGAAACTCATCGACCTCAAGTCGGACAACATGGGTCCCGTGGCTCCGGGCGATTCGGTGATTTTTCTGGTGGGCAACTTCGCCGCGCAGCACAACGGCGCCGTCATTACGTGTGACAGCGCCGTCCGCTATTCGGACATGCGCATCGAATTCTTCGGCAATGTCCTGATCAACAAGAATACGACCTATATTTACGGCGACCGGGCCGAGTATAACGGCGAGGTGAACGAAGCCCGCGTATTTTCGGATATCGTCAAGGTGGTCGACGAGGATGCCACGCTCTACACCTACGAGTTCCTTTTCAACACGAAGGAGAACGTCGGCGAATTCGGCGGGGGCGGCGTGCTTGTCAACCGCGACAGCCGGCTGGAGTCGGTGCGCGGTTACTACTACGCCAACAGCAAGGAGCTGGTCTGCGTCGACCGGGTCGAAATGCGCAACGACGAATACGAACTGAAAGGCGACTCGGTGGTCTACAACATGGCTACCGACAACGCCTTTTTCTTTAGAAATACCAATATCTGGAACAAGGAAGGCGACTATCTGTATGCCGACCGCGGCGCTTACCGCAAAGCCGACTCGCTTTACAAGGTGACCAGCAACGGGTACGTGCTGACCGACAAGCAGGAGATGTGGAGCGACAGCATCGATTTCTACCGGGCCGAAGACCATATAATTTTATGGCGCGACATTCAGATCGACGATACGGAGCACAAGGTGCTCGCCTTCGGCGATTACGGCGAATACTGGAAGGAACCGGGAAACGCGTTCCTCACGCGCCGCCCGTCGATCGTGAGCTACGACCTCTCGCAGGGCGATTCGCTTTTCATGCGCGCCGATTCGATGTTCCTGTTCACGATCAACGAAAACACCGAACGCCGGGCCGCGGAGGCTGCCGCCGCTGATTCGCTGGCCCGTTCGGCCGACTCGCTGGCGCTGTCGGGGCCCGATTCGCTGGCGCTGTCGGGGCCCTATTCGCTGGCGCATGCTGCCGGAGGAGTCGACGTTCCGGCCGATTCGCTGGGGCGTCCCCGTTCCGGCCGCAGGCCGCAGGGCGTAGATGCCGCCGATTCGTTGGCAACCGCCGGTTCCGCACCCGATTCATTGGCGGCCGGCGGAGACGCGGATTCGCCGCATGCCACGTCGTCGCCTCTCGACGCGCCGGACCGACCCGCTCCCGCCGATTCTCTGGGCGGAGCGGCGCCTGCCGATTCGCTGGCCAATGCTGCGGATACGCTGACCGTCGCCCAGCGCAAGGCGTTGCTGAAAGAGGCGGCGAAGAGAGCCAAGGCCGAGGAAAAGGCGGCCGCCGCCAAGGAGAAAAAGAAGAAGCTGGACGAGATAGCGGCCCGGCGCAAGGAGAAAATGACGGCCCGGCTGCTGGAGCAGAAGGAGCGCGAGGAAGCCCGGCTCACGGCGCGCCGCCTGAAGGCGGAATCGAAGCTCAAGGCCCGTCAGGCGCGTGCGACGCGCAAAGGACGGATGATTCAGATCGATTCGACGGCCCTGCGCGAACTTGATTCGCTGATCGTGCTCAACATGGCCGAGCAGGATTCGCTGCTGAACCTGCTGGTCGATTCGCTGCTGACCGACACGGCGGCGATGGCGGTTCCGGCCGATTCGATCGACTCGCTGGCTGCGCCCCGCGACAGCATATACCGTCTGCTGAAAGGGTTCCGGAACGTGAAGATCTACCGCTCGGATTTCCAGACCGTGTGCGATTCGATGACGGCGATCAGTACCGATTCGACGATCCACCTCTACATCGATCCCGTGTTGTGGAACGAGAACAACCAGATCACCTCCGACGTGATGGACATTTTTACCGAGAACCAGCAGCTCACGCGGGCCGAGTTCATCGGCAGTCCGATGATGGTCAGCCAGCTCGATACGACGCACTACAATCAGGTGGCGGGCAAGACCATGACGGCTTACTTCTTCAACAACCAGATTTACCGCAACGATGTGAACGGCAATGCCCAGACCATCTATTACATGCAGGACGGCGAACCCGTCGAGATCACGATGATGGGCGTCATCGAAAGCGGCGAAATATCGTTCTTTATCGAAGACAAGCAGGTGGTGCAGATCACCTACCGCGGCGATCCGGTCTATAATTTCTACCCGATGGACAAGATTCCGCCGACGCAGGATATCCGTCTCAAGGGATTCAAGTGGGAGGGGGCGCGGCGGCCTTCGCAGGCCGAGGTCTTCGACCGCCGGATACGTCCTTCGGAGCGCGAGCGGCGTTCGGAGATGAAACATCCCGATTTCCCCATCATGCAGCGCATCGACGAGCACAGGAAGCGTCTGATCGAACAGCGCCGCTGGACCGACCGCAACGATCAGGTCGATGCCGCGACAGTCGAGTGGATGCACTCCCTCGGCTACGAAGTGGGCCAGCCGCGCAAGACGGAGGCGCCCGCGGAATAGCGGCGCGGAGCCGGTTCGGTTCTGCCGGATCGTTCGGTTGGTTGCGGTTCTGCCCGATTGTTTGGCCCGATCGTTCAGCCGGGGCGTTTGACCGGCCCGCTTGACCCGATTGTTTGGCCGGGCCGACCGGGATGACCATAAAAACAACAGAATGCAAAGGTGAAAGGCGAATAACTTTTCACCTTTTGTGTTATTTTTGCAGCCGGTTACGGTTAATGTAGTTCCTCTATGAAAAAGAGTCTGATAGCCTTGGCGTTCGGAACGCTTGCGCTCGGAATGTCGGAGTTCGTGATGATGGGCATTCTGCCCGATATCGCCCGCAGTCTCGGCGTCTCGATTCCGGAGGCGGGGCACCTTATTTCCGCCTATGCGCTGGGCGTCTGCTTCGGCGCGCCGCTTATGGTGCTCGTCGCCCGGAAACGTCCGCTGAAACAGATACTGCTGGCGCTTACGGCGATGATCGCGGCGGGTAATCTCTGCGCTTCGCTGGCTCCCGATTACTGGTCGCTGCTGGGCTTGCGTTTCGTTTCGGGACTTCCCCACGGCGCATTCTTCGGTGTGGGGTCGATCGTCGCCGAGCGGGTCGCCGACGCCGGGAAGCGTACGGAAGCCGTGTCGATCATGATCGTCGGCATGACCGTCGCCAATCTGTTCGGCGTGCCGCTGGGAACCTATATCAGCAACGTCCTGACGTGGCGCGCCACGTTCGGAATCGTGGCCGTGTGGGGCGTTGTGGCGCTGCTGCTGGTGCGGTTGTGGGTGCCGCGCATGGAACCGCTGCCCGATACGGGGCTGAAAGGCCAGTTTCGTTTTCTGCGCAGTCTCGCGCCGTGGCTCGTGCTGTTGTCGGTGATGCTGGGCAACGGCGGCATTTTCTGCTGGTACAGTTACGTCAGCCCGCTGATGATTCACGCTTCGGGATTCACGGCGGACGACCTGACGCTGATCATTATGCTCGCCGGGTTCGGCATGTTCGCGGGCAATATCATCGGAGGCCATTTTTCCGATCGTTTTACGCCTGAGAAGGTCGTGCGTTTCACGCTGGCCACGGCCGCGGCGACGCTCCTCGCGATTTACTTCGGGGCGCACGTCCGTTACCTCTCCGTCGCCCTGATGGTGCTCTGCACGGGATGTCTGTTCTGTGTTTCGTCGCCCCAGCAGCTGCTTATTCTGGAGAATTCGCGCGGCGGCGAGATGCTGGGGGCGGCTTTGGTGCAGGTGGCATTCAATCTGGGCAATGCGCTGGGCGCCTACTGCGGCGGCCTGCCGATTGACCACGGGCTGGGGTATCGTTATACGGCTCTCGCGGGCATGGGATTCGTCCTGCTCGGTTTGCTGACCGTCGTGATTTATATACGTAAATATCCCCGCCATGAGATGCGATAACGGTTCGGAACTTTTTCCGGTGGTCGATCCCTCCGGCGTTGTCGTGGGATCGGCTACGCGCGGCGAATGCCACGGCGGGTCGATGCTGCTGCATCCGGTGGTGCACCTGCATCTGTTCAATTCCCGCGGCGAGCTCTACCTGCAAAAGCGGCCGGAGTGGAAAGACATTCAGCCCGGACGCTGGGACACGGCCGTGGGCGGCCATGTCGATTACGGCGAGACGGTGGATGAAGCCCTGCGGCGCGAGGTGCGCGAGGAGCTGGGGGTGACCGAGTTTACGCCCGAACGGGTAGCGGTCTACGTATTCCGCTCGGAGCGGGAGCGCGAACTGGTCTATGTCCATCGTGCGGTGTACGACGGGCCGGTTGCGCCGAGCGACGAACTGGACGGCGGGCGGTTCTGGAGCCGGGCCGAGGTGCTGGAAAACCTCGGCAAAGGGGTGTTCACTCCGAATTTCGAAGGCGAAGCGAAACTGATTTTTGAATAACCGCTTTATTTCGTATCTTTGTAAACGGGGAAGCGGCTGTAAGGCAGCGGCTTAATGTGGCGGGGCCGGTTCGTGCCGCGTTTTGCCCCGATTGTGCCGCATTCGTGTTGCATCCGCGCCGTATCCGGCCGCGCTGCCGGGGAGGGCCGATGTCGGCGGAACGTATGCCGGATAGGTGCGGCACCGCCGTATCGCACATCTTTTTTTGTAAAACGACGACCTCGGAATCATTTTTCACGAACGGGTCTGATAATTGATAGGAATGCCGTATGCAGACACTCCTGAAACATTGGGCCGACGCCCTGCTCGAATGGCTGGGACTCGCGTCCGCGCAGGACAGCGGCTGGGACCGCTGGGTGGCCTTTACGCTGGTACTGCTGGCGGTGGCGCTCTTCGACTTCGTGTGCCGCACGATCCTCGTGCGCGGCATGCGGCGCATCGTCAAGCGCACCAAAGCCACGTGGGACGACGATCTGTTCAACCCCGACGTGCTGAGCCGTTTGTGCAACGTCGTCAGCGCCGTCGTGCTGGGGATCGTTCTGCCGGTGGTTTTCGAAGAGCAGTCCGAAGCCCGGACGATCGTGACGCGGCTGGTCGAGGTCTATATCGTCGTGGCGGTATTCCGCTTTATCAATGCCGTGCTCTTTGCGGTTTTCCAAATCGCTTCGGCGCGTCCCGCATGGCAGAACAAGCCGATCAAGGGGCTCAGGCAGACCGGGCAGGGCATTGCAGCGCTGATCTGCGGCATACTGATCGTTTCGATCCTGATCGACAAGTCGCCCGCCAGTCTGTTGGCCGGTCTGGGAGCGTCGGCGGCGATCATCATGCTGATTTTCCGCGACAGCATTCTGGGATTCGTCTCCGGCATCCAGCTTTCGGCCAACGACATGCTCAAGGTGGGGGACTGGATTTCGGTTCCCAAATACGGGGCCGACGGCTCGGTGATCGAGGTGTCGCTCACGACGGTGAAAGTCCGCAATTTCGACAATACGATCGTTACGCTGCCGCCCTACCTGCTGGTGAGCGATTCGTTCCAGAACTGGCGCGGCATGCAGGCGTCGGGAGGCCGCCGCGTGAAGCGCTCGGTGAGTATCGACATGACCAGCGTGCGGTTCTGTACGCCTGAGATGCTGAATAAATACCGCAGTATCGACCTGATCCGCGAATATATCGACGATACCGAACGCCGCGTCGAGGAGTACAATGCCGCGCACGGCATCAAACCCGGCGAACGCAGGATCAACGGCCTGCATCAGACCAATCTCGGCGTCTTCCGGGCCTATCTCGAACGTTATCTGCGCAACGAAGTGCCCGTGAACGCTGGGATGACGCTGATGGTGCGTCAGCTGCAGCCTACCGAGACGGGACTTCCGATGGAACTCTACTTTTTTACCGATACGGTGATATGGGTGGATTACGAGCGGATACAGTCCGATGTTTTCGACCACGTGCTGGCCGTGATTCCCGAATTCGACCTGCGGGTATTCCAGAATCCGTCGGGCAGCGATATCGCGGCGCTGCGTTATCTGAAGCCGGAGCCGGGAATGGGGCGGAAAATGGAGCAGAGAAGGGGGCCGGACCGGGCGCCGGAACCGGAGCCGGAGCAAAAACCGGAACCGACGCCTACGCAGGAACCGACGCCGAAGCAAGAGCCGGAGTCGGGGCGGAAACCGGAGCCGACGCCGTAGCCGGTCCGGGCGCCGTAGCCGAACCCGGAGCAGGCCGCAGGGCCGCAATCTACAGGAAAATCATCAGCATCACCTGAATGATGACCACTCGCAAAAACATGCAGAGGGGATAGACCGTGGCGTAGGAGACCGACGGATTGTCGCCTTCGATCGTGTCGTTGGCGTAAGTCAGCGCCATCGGGTTGGCCATGCTGCCGCACAGCATGCCCGATACCGAACCGAAATCGATGCGTAGGACGCGCAGCGCGAAGACGCCCAGCAATACGACGGGAACGAACGTCAGCAGGAATCCCAGCAGGAGCCACAACGCCCCTTCGGGGCGCATGACCGTTTCGAAGAAGTGCGCGCCGGCTTCCAGCCCCAGACAGGCGAGATACATCGACAGCCCCAATGCGCGCAGCATCAGGTTGGCGCTGTAGGTGGTGTAGGTAATCATATGCAGACGCGGACCGAACGTGCCGATCAGGATGCCGATGACGATCGGGCCGCCCGCCAGACCCAGCTTTACGGGTAGGCTGATGCCCGGAATGCTGACGGGGATGCTCCCCAGCACCAGTCCCAGAATCAGCCCGACGAAGACCGCCACGAGGTTGGGTTCGTCGAGGTTCTTGACGGCGTTGCCGAGAATCTTCTCGACGTTCTGGATCGCCGCGGCTTCGCCGACGACCGTCAGGCGGTCGCCCATCTGGAGCCGCAGATCGGGCGTTGCGAGTAGCTGCACGCCCGAACGGTAGACGCGGCTGATATTGATGCCGTAGTTGTTGCGCAGGCGCAGCGAGGAGAGTTTCCTGCCGTTGATTTCGGGCCGCGTGACCAGAATGCGCTGGGAGATCAGCTGGCTGTCCACGGCGTTCCAGTCTATGTTTTCCGCGTTCCAGTCCTTCAGTTCCTGCTCGCCGAAGATCAGCCGCAGGCCGTCGGCTTCCGAAGGGGCGGTGATGACGAGGATGATGTCGTCCTTCTGCAGCGTCTTGTCCGAGGTGGGGATCGACACCCGCCCGTTGCGCCAGATGCGCGAAATGACGAAGTGGTGGTGGCTTTGCGAGGCGATCTCGTGGACGCTTTTGCCGAAGATGGCGGGGTTGGTCAGGTGGTAGCTGGCGATGAAGACGTTCTTGCGGTGCTCGGCGTCCGGTTCGGGCATGTCCGAAGGCCGGACGAAGACCTTGCGGATGAAGACGATGGCCAGAATGACTCCTACGACGCCCAGCGGATAGGTCACGGCGCAGCTCAGGGCGGCGCCGTTGGGGTCGATGCCCATTTGCTGCAGCGTCTGCTGCGCGGCGCCGAGCGCCGGGGTGTTGGTCGTGGCTCCGCAGAGGATGCCGGCCGCGTCGGGCATGGAGACGTTCAGCGTGAAGCTCATGCCTATGGCGAGCGCGGTGCCGATCAGCACTACGGCGACCGCCGGCGACAACAGGCGCAGTCCGTCGGCGCGCAGCGAGTTGAAGAAACCGGGGCCGACCTGCAGACCGAGGGCGTAGACGAAGACGACGAGTCCGAAACTTTCGGCATAGGTCAGCATCTGCGGGTCGATCGTGAGTCCGAAATGCCCGGCCAGAATGCCGGCGAAGAAGATGAACGCCACGCCCAGCGATATGCCGAAAAAGCGGATTTTACCGAGTCCGATGCCGATCGTCGAGATGAGCGAGATCACCACGACGGCCTGCAGCGCCGAATGTTCGACGAATAAACTTTTTAGCCACTCCATCTTTACCGTTTGTAATTCAGCTGCAAAAGTAGGGCAAATTTTTCAGATAGCCATTTCTTTGCCGAACGTTTTGTTGGCTGAAAGAGACTGTGTGCAACATTTTCGTCCACTCGTGTGAATCATTTCAGCCGTAAGTTATGGCAAAAACGCTCGCGGGGTGTACAGCTTCGGAATATTTTCATATCTTTGTTTCATCCTGCTTCGCACAGGGGACGAAGAGGGTATTAGTGACGCAAAAGGGCTTCTGCGCCGGGTAGGAGCCTGAAAGCCTCTCCCGGCAGCTGTCGGAATACTTGAGGGATTGGTATTCCGGACAGCAATAGGGCGGTCGAATTTCGACCGCCCTAATTTGTTTATTCGGTGCGAGCTTGTTTACGGCTGTTTGTCATAGTTCGAGCGGCCGGCCGCGGTAGAAGTCGAGGATTTTCGACCGGAATACGAATTCGTATTTCGCCTGCACGAGTTCCGACTCGGCCTTTTCCATACGTGTTTTGGCGTCGTTGAAGTCGAAGACCGTCGAACGGCCTGCGTCGGCCTTCTGCTGTTCGTAGGCGAAGGCCACCCGTGCCGAGGTGAGGGCGGCGTCCGCCGAACGGTATTTCCCGTAGGCGGCGTCGGCGTTGTACCACGCCTGCTCGATCTCCTTGCGCAGCGATTGCTCGGCGTCGGTCACGGCCAGCTGTTGTTTGCGCATGGCTATCCGGGCCGAGAGGATGCTGTTGTGCGTGGCGCGGCGGTTGAAGATCGGAACGCTCATCGACACGCCGACGAACTCGCTGCTGTTCTTGCGGAACTGGGTGCCGAAGGCGGCCTCCTGCGTGCTGTAGATGCCCGTGCCGTAGCCTCCGCGCAGCGAAAGCGAGGGGTAGAGCGCGGATTTGGCGATCCGGACGGCATTTTCGGCGCTTTCGAGCCGCAGGCGTTCCGCCTTGATGTGGGGGCGGTTTTCCGTCGCATAGGCATAGACGTCGTCGGCCGTGCCGAGCATGTGCAGCGATGCGAGCGCCACGCTGTCGAATTGCGGCGCCACGATGTCGAATCCCGCCGCGCTCTCGCGGTTGAGGGCCTGACTCAGGTTGAGCAACGCCAGCCGCAGGTCGTTGCGGGCCTGCGTCAGATTCAGTTCGTCGTTGGCCTGCAGGGCTTCGCTTTCGTAGCGTGCCGATTCGGGCTGTTTGCCCGCGGCGACCAGCTCGCGGCTGCGGACGGCCTGCTGGGTGCTCAGTTCGAGCTGGCGTTCGGCGATCTGGGTCAGCTCCTTGTTGTAGAGAACCTGCAGGTACAGCGTCATGACGTTGATTGACAGGTCTTCGCGTGCGCGTTCCAAATCCTGCATGGCGGCGGCGAGGTCGAGCTTGCCGCCCTTGATTTCGCGGTTGATGCGGAATCCGTCGAAGAGGGGCATGCTGGCCCCGACGTCGAACGAGCCGCTCTGGATGGTTCCCGTCTTGCGGATGTTGTCGTCGGAGGTGCCGCGCCCGAAGGTGGCGTTGTAGCCCACCGATGCGCTCAGGTCGGGCAGCCGGCTGTATTTGGAGGTAGACAGTTTCACGTCGGTCTGCTCCACCTGCAGGGCCTGCTGCTGTACGCCGACGTTGTTGTGCAGGGCATACCCGATGCAGTCGTCGAGCGACCACGGCGTGCCGGGCGCCGGCGTTGCGGCCTGCGGCGCGGCCTGTACCGTCTGAGCCGCGGCGGCAGCCGTACAGAGCGTCATGGCAGCCGCGCTGAGGGCGGCGAATAGGGTGCTGGTTTTCATGCTGCGATGCATTTGTGGTTATTTCTTCTTCTCTTCCCGTGCGCCGCGGACTTTGCTCTCGGCGGTCACGCCCTCGGTCAGTTCGATGTTGATACCGTCCGACAGCCCGATCTTGACCTCGTGCTTGTCGAAGGTCTGCTCCTCGGCTCCGTCGGCGCTGGTGAGCAGGTAGACGTAGGTTTTGTCGCCCTCGAATTCGACGGTGCTTTCCGGCAGGGTCAGCACCCCTTCGCGGCTCTGGATCACGATGCTGGCGTTGGCGCTGTATCCGGCGCGCACGAAGACGTTTTCGGGAATCTTCACGGCCGCCTTCACTTCGAACATGATGACGCCGTTGTCCTCGGTCGCTTTGGGCGAAACGTACTCCAGCAGGGCGTCCAGCTCGACGTTCTGCAGGGCACCGATGGTCAGCTTGACGGGCATCGTCTCGTGGAGCTTGCCCACGTCGGTCTCGTCGACGTTGCCCCGGAAGAGCATGTTCGACATGTCGGCAACCGTGGCGATGGTCGTGCCGTCGTTGAAGGTGTTGGACTGGATCACCGAGTTTCCGACCTTGACCGGGACGTCGAGGATCATGCCGTCGATCGTCGAACGGATCTGGGTGTTGCTCAGCTCCTTGTAACGGCTGGTGATGCCGTTCTTGACGATCTCCATGTTCTCCTTGGCGTTCTGCAGCTCCTCCTGCGCTTTCCGAAGCGCGGTGCGGCCCTGCTCGTACTCCTCGTCCGACACCACGCCCTTCTTGTGCAGGGCTTCCGTGCGGTCGAATTCGCGGCGGGTCTGGTCCAGCGATATTTCGGCCACCGAGACGCGCGATTCGGCGCTCGACAGCTGACCCATTTCGGGGACGACCTTCACCGTGGCGATCACCTCGCCCTTGCGGACCATCTGCCCGGCCTCCTTGTAGACGTCGGAGACGATGCCCGAAATCTGGGGCTTGATGAGCACCTCGTCGCGCGGCTCGACCTTGCCCGTGGCGACCACGTACTGTTTGAGCGTGTCGAGTTTGGGCTGCACGATCGTGTAGACGACCTTTACGGGGCGGGTCTTCTGCCACAGGAACCAGAACGTTCCGAGAAGCAGCGCCGCAAAGAGCACTCCCAGAAAGATTTTCAGAAATTTTTTCATAGCCGTAATCTGTTTGTTTAATCGTTTATTCTTCGCGTATTGCATCCACCGCCTTGATGCTCAAGGCCCGGTATGCGGGGATGACGCCCGCCAGCAGGCTGCCTGCGATCAGGATGAAGAGGGCCAGCATGCCCGTCCCGAAGGAGATCTGCCACGACACTTCGAATCCTTCCTGCGCCACGGTGACCGCCTGATAGTAGACCGAATCCACGACCGACAGCACGCCGACGGCGGCCGTGAGCCCCAGTATTCCGGCGATGAAGGTGAGGATGAAGCTCTCGGAAAGTATCTGCGAGATGATGGCCGTAGGCGGGGCGCCCAGCGCGCGGCGGATGCCGATCTCCTGCGTGCGCTCCTTCACGAGCACCAGCATGATGTTGCTCACGCCGACGATACCTGCCAGCAGCGTGCCCAGTCCCACGATCCACGTCAGCAGGCCGATGCCCCAGAACAGGCTCATCACCTTGTCGAACATCTCTCCGGCGGACATGGTCCAAGCGGCCTTTTCGTCGTCCGGCGAGATCATGTGCCGGGCGAAGACGGCTTCGCGGGCCGCTTTCTCGACCTGTTTGCTCGGAACGTCCTTGTAGCCGGCCAGCGCCAGCAGGTGTATCGTGCGGCCGTAGCCGAACATCTGCTGCGCCAGCGAGATCGGGACGACAACCGTGCGTTCGACGTCGCTGAACGACATGGCCGACGATTCGCGGCGCATGACGCCGATGATGGTGAAGTAGCTTCCTCCGACCTTGATGACTTTGCCCGTCGGGTCGGGTTCGCCCGGAAAGAGGTCTTTCTGCACCTGCGTGCCGATGACGCAGACCTTGCGCTTGTGCACCATGTCTACCTCGTTGATGTAACGGCCTGCGATGATCTTCTGCGGGTTGATCTTCTGGTAGTCGGGCGTGTATCCCATCATCTGATAGTCGCCCTTGCGCTCTTTGTAGCTGCAGTGGAGTTCGTTGCCCCAGATGACGCCTGAGGTGTACTCCACCTCTTCGAGTTTGCTGACGGCTTCCAGATCGTCGTTGTCCATTCTCCACCAGCGTCCCGTGGGCATGCCCTTGTAGGGGACCGAGGTGCGGCTGCTTTGCAGCAGCACCGTGTTGGTGGACATGCCGCCCAGCTGGGCGCGGAAAAGGCGTCCCAGCCCCATGCCGGCTCCCAGCAGTACGATGAGCATGAAGATACCCCAGAATACGCCCAGCGCCGTCATGATGCTGCGCTTGCGGTTCCGGCTGATTGTCTGCCAGATTTCGTTCCAGCGGTCCGTATCGAAAAATCTCATGGCTCCTTATTTATTATAACGCAGGGCGTCGATCGTTTTCAGTTGTGCGGCCCGGTAGGCGGGGACGTATCCTGCGATCAGGCCCGCAATGACCAGTACGACCGTGGCGCTGACGGCCACGCCCAGATCGAGCGTCGGATTGAGGAAGATGCTGCCGCCGAAGTTTCCGGTCTGGGCCGGCGTCTGGTTGATGACATAGTTGACCGCCTCCATGACGGCAACGCCCAGCACCATGCCGATATAGCCGAACATGGCCGTTATCATCACCGATTCGGTCAGGATCAGGCGGATGATCGACACGGGTTTGGCGCCCAGCGCCTTGCGGATGCCGAATTCGGAGGTGCGCTCCGTGACGGTCACCAGCATGATGTTGCTCACGCCGACGATGCCCGCCAGCAGGGTGCCCAGACCGATGATCCATACGAAGAGGTTGATGCCGCCGAAGACGATCATCATGCTCTTGTACTGCTCCATCGTGTTGCGTATCCACAGGGCGCTCTGGTCTTCGGGATCGTAGTGGTGTTCGGCGGCCAGCCGTTTGCGGATGCGCTGTTCGAACGCCTCCATCTGCGCGTCGGTGTCGAGTCCGTGTACGGTGATGATCGCGTTGTCCACGACCGGATCGTTGGCCTTGAAGATCAGCTGGCCGGTCGTCAGCGGGATGTAGCCCATCGAATTGCGCTGCTGGGCGTCGCCTCTGTAGACGCCGGCCACGCGGTAGATGTTGTTGTGGATTTTGACCGGCTTGCCCAGCGGGTCGTCGCCGCGGAAGAGTATTCTTTCGAGCGCCTCGTCGATGACGATCACCTTGCGGTAGTTGTGGATGTCGGCCTGATTGATGAAACGTCCCTTGACGATCTCGACGCCTTCGATCTGCTGGATCTTGGGCAGCGAGCCGCGCAGGCTGATGTCGGCGAAGCGGTCGAGGTAGGTGGCCGTGGAGCCGCGGTACCACGCTTTGGCGGCGACGTCGTCCACTTCGGGGAATTCATTGACCAGAATTTCGAGGTCCCGGTTTTTCAGGTCGATGCTGCGCCATTTGTTGTAGCCGGCGTAGGCCTTCGAGGTCCAGCCGCCGGAGATGGTGATCGAGTTGGTGGCGTAGTTGCCGAAATTCGACAGCACGCCGTTCTTGAGTCCGTTGCCCGATCCCAGCAGGATGACGAGCATGAAGATGCCCCACGCGACTGAAAATCCCGTGAGGAACGTGCGCAGTTTGTTGCGGCGCACCGAAGTCCATATCTCCAGCAGCAGCTCTCTCATCGCGTTGCCAGTCCGGTTTCGGTGATACTGCTGATGACGCCGTCCGTCAGGCGGATGATTTTGTCCGTTTGGTCGGCGATCGACTGTTCGTGGGTGACGCAGATGATGGTCATGCCCATGTCGACGTTCACGCTGCGCAGCAGGTTCATCACCTCCTGCGAGGTGACGCTGTCCAGTGCGCCCGTGGGTTCGTCGGCGAGGATGATCTGCGGTTTGTTGATCAGCGCCCGCGCGATGGCCACGCGCTGTTTCTGACCGCCCGACATCTCGTTGGGCATGTGTTCGGCCCACTCCTTCAGGCCCAGCATGTCGAGGTATTCGAGGGCGAGGGCGTTGCGCTTGCGGCGGGAGACGCCCTGATAGTAGAGCGGCAGGGCGACGTTTTCGACGGCGTTCTTGTAGTTGATCAGGTTGAAGGACTGGAAAATATAGCCGATCATGTTGTTGCGGGCCGCGGCGGCCTGCGTCTCGCTGAGATCCTTGATCAGGCGGCCGGCCAGATAGTAGCTGCCGCTGTCATAGTCGTCGAGGATGCCGAGGATGTTGAGCAGCGTCGATTTGCCCGATCCGGATGCGCCCATGATGGAGACCAGTTCGCCCTTTTCCACCGTGAGGTCGATACCCTTGAGCACATGCAGGGGTGACCCGTTGTCGTAGGTCTTGTTGATGTTTTCCAGCTTTATCATATTCTGTCTGCCGTTGTAAAGCGGTTTTGTAAGGTTGCGTAGTTACGATCTGTAAGCCGAGGGAAACGGCGTCGGGAACAAAGGTATTAAAATATTCTTGAAAAACAATTTATTTTTATCGAAAATCAATAAAAAATTACTAAACACCAATAAGCCGTCGGTTGATAAGCGCAAATATAGGTAAAATATTTATACTTTGTGCGACATAGTACTGTAAAAATAAAATTAATCTTTGGGACCTATGTTTATAAGCCGTCCGTTTTCGCTGTAATGCAGGTATTTCCGTGCGGAACGCATGGGGGATTTGGCGAAACGGTCTTTGCCGAGCCGGACGGAATCGAATCTCCTGCCCGTAAAAATTGTTGAAATGGTTAAAAAAACGCTTGAAAATGCACAAAAAATATTCATTTTAGTTATATTTGTTGCGTTAGGTCAATCATATGAGGAAACTTCTGCTACTGTTATTCACGCTAATTCCGGCCGTAGTTTGGGCGCAGCGTTACGATCTATCGGGGCGGGTGCTGGTCAAGGGCACCGACAAACCGATCGCTCAGGCTGTCGTCGAGCTGCCGCAGGCCGGACTGTGGGCCGTGGCCGACGGCGACGGCAATTTTACCGTGAAGGGCGTGCCCAAAGGCGCGACCCGTTTCGTGGTGTCGTGTCTGGGATATGCGACCACGGAAACCGAACTCGACGTCCGCGCCGGCATGGGGCGTATCTTGCTCTATGCGCCTGAGGACAATCTGAAACTGGAAAGCGTCGTCGTCACGGCCAAGGAGGCGCCCAATGCCATGGCCACCTCGCGGACGATCGGCGGCAACGCCATCGACCACCTGCAAATGGTGAACGCTTCGGATATTTCGTCGCTGCTGCCGGGCGGCAAGACGATAAATCCCGATCTGACCAAAGACAATGTCTTTTCGCTGCGCAGCGGCGGTTCCGCGGCCGGAAACGCCTCGTTCGGCACGGCCGTCGAGGTGGACGGCGTGCGCATCTCGACCAACGCTTCGCTGGGCGAAATGTCGGGCGCGAGCACCCGCAACATCGCTTCGACGAATATCGAGTCGGTCGAGGTGGTGACGGGCGTGCCTTCGGCCGAGTACGGCGATATCTCGTCGGGCGTGGTGAAGATTTCGACCCGCAAGGGCAAGACGCCCTATACGCTGGTGCTCTCGACCAATCCCCGCACCAAACAAATCTCCGCCTCGAAGGGTTTCGATCTGGGTACCGACCGCGGCGTGCTGAACAGCAGCGTGGAGTACACGCGGGCCATGAAGAACCCCACGTCGCCCTACAGTTCCTATTCGCGCACGGGCATTGCGCTCAATTACCAGAACACCTTCGCCAAGGTTCTGCGTTTCAATTTCGGCGTGACGGCCAACATCGGCGGCATGAATACCGAAGACGACCCCGACGCGCAGGTGGGCGAGTGGGAGAAGGTGCGCGACAACGCCCTGCGGGCCAATACGTCGCTCAAATGGCTGCTCAACAAACCGTGGATCACGTGCGTCGATTTCGATGCTTCGCTCAGCTATGCCGACAAGCTCGCACGCAGGCACACCTACCAGTCGTCGGCCACGGAGACCCCGGCCGTCCATGCCGAAAGCGAGGGCTATTATATCGCCGAAATGCTTCCGGCGACTTTCTATACGACGCGCAATATCGACTCCAAGCAGCTCGACTATGCGGCGAATCTGAAGGCCACTTGGGTCCGCAGCTGGGGCGACGTGCATAGCAATGCCAAGATCGGCGCGTCGTGGCGCGCCAACGGCAACGTCGGGGAGGGAGAGTATTATGCGGCCCCCCCCCTTGCACCCGACGGGTACCGCCCCCGCCCCTATACCGATATTCCCTACATGCACAACCTCGCGGCCTACCTCGAAGAGACGCTGACCGTGCCGCTGGGAACGACCTCGCTGCAGCTGATGGCGGGTGTGCGCGCCGAAAAGACCTTTATCAAGAATACGCAGTATGAAAATACGTCGAGTCTTTCGCCGCGCCTGAACCTGAAGTTCCGCATCAACGACCATGTGACCGTCCGCGGCGGCTGGGGTATCACCGAGAAACTGCCGTCCTTCAACGTCCTCTATCCGCTGCCCGAATACCGCGATACGCGGGTGTTCAGCAACACCTACAGCCCGAACCGGAGCGTGTACGTCTATCACACGCAGCCTTACCAGATACTCTACAACGACAACCTCCGCTGGCAGCGCAACCGCAACGCCGAGGTCGGCGTCGATCTGCGTATCGGCGGCACTTCGGTTTCGCTGGTCGGCTATTTCAACCGTACCAAATACCCCTATGAACTGAGCGCCGCCTACGAGCCGTTCTCCTACAAGGTGATGGGGCTGCCCTCGAAGATGCCCGACGGCTCCTCGTTCCAGATGCCGTCGAATCCGCTCTTCAGGGTGGACAGCCAGACGGGTGAGATCTTCGTCCGCGACAAGGACGACCCCTCGGCCGGATGGATCGCCATGGAGACGACTTCCACCAAGCGCACCTTCGTCAAGAATACCTACCAAGACAATGGCTCGCCCGTGGACCGCATGGGTCTGGAGTTCGTCGTTGATTTCCCGCAGATCAATCCTATCCGCACGCAGCTGCGGCTGGACGGCGCCTACGGCTATACCAAATACGTCAATAAAGGCGAGGCGTCCTATTATCCTTCGACCACGACGGGCGGCGAATTCTTCCCCTACGTGGGAATTTACGCCGACAACGGGGGCAGCTCCGTCGTGACCTACAACGGCCGCAAGACCCATGCGCTGGATGCGAACCTCACGGCCACGACCCATGTGCCCGCGATCCGCATGATCGTCACCCTCCGGCTCGAAGCTTCGCTGGTGAAGCGTTCGCAGAACCTTTCGGAGTACGACGGCCGCGAATACGCCTTCAACGTGGACGAGGACCGCAATCCCACGGGCGGCAGCATATACGACGGCAACAGCTATACGGCGATCTGGCCTGTGGCCTACCTCGACCTCGACGGCAACCGCCATCCCTTCACCGACGCCCAGAAAAACGATCCGGCCTTCTCCTCCCTGCTGCTTCGTTCGGGCAATGCCTACTCGTTCAACGGCGACGGGTACGATCCCTATTTTTCGGCCAACCTGAGCATCACCAAGGAGATCGGGGATCATGTATCCATCTCGTTTTATGCCAATAACTTCACCAATTCCCGGCCTTTCGTCGCGTCGTACGCTTCGGGAGTCAAGGTCGTCTTTACGCCCGATTTCTATTACGGCCTGACGGTGCGTCTTAAATTCTGAAAACGATGAAAAAGCTATTTTGCATATTATCCTGTCTGCTGGCCGCCGGCTGCACGTCGTTCGAAGGCAATCCCTACGGCGATACGCTGCGGTCGCTCAGCGTGCAGGTCGTCTACCCCGAAGAGTACGCCTCCTTCCTGCGGGAGGGCGTTCCGGTGAAACTCACCGACCGCAATTCGAGCAACGTCTACACCGCGCTGACCGATGCGCGCGGCGTGGCGGCCTTCGACGTGGCCGCCGGGCATTACCGGCTTTCGGTGCTCGACCGCCCCGATGCGTCGTCGGTCTTCAACGGCGCCGTCGAACAGGTGGACCTCGCCGGCGCGGACCGGAATGTGAGCGTAGAGTTGAAATACGCCAAGCCGGGCACGATCCTCATCAAGGAGATCTATTCGGGCGGCTGTCCGCAGGACCCGCCTGCGACCGGTTCGTATGCCGACGACAAGTATATTGTCCTGCACAACAACAGTTTCGACACCTACTACCTCGACGGCCTTTGTCTGGGTATGGTCGCGCCCTACAACTCGAACGCCAACAATCCGTGGACGAGTACGGACCCTTCGGGCAACATCGTTTTTCGCGACTACGCCGCCATGCCGGACTGTATCTGGATGTTCCCCGGCACGGGCACGGATTTCCCGTTGGAGCCGGGCGAAGAGGCCGTCGTGGCCTATTACGGCGTGGATCACACGCAGACCTACTCCCAGTCGGTGAATCTCAACCGGAAAGGCTACTTCGTGCTTTACGACATGGTGCATTATCCCGGCAACCGGCTGCACCCCACGCCTACTCCGGGCGATCAGATCGACGAGTCGCACTATATGAAAGTGCTGAAAAAAACCGGAACGAATACGGCCGTGGTCTATGTGATATCGCAGAATTCGCCTGCCGTGATCCTTTTCCGGGCGCCCGGCGATTTCGATCTGGACGCCTATCTGGCCAACGATCTCGAATCGGCGATCGCCAGCGGCAGCGTCGTCTATTCGAAAATTCCGTGGGAGTGGATCGTAGACGGCGTCGAGGTCTGCAACCTGTCGGAAGCGACCAGAAACAAGCGTCTGCATACCGATGTGGACGCCGGATACGTCGGATTCTCGGCCAAGGCGCAGGGACACAGCCTCTACCGCAGGCTGGACGAAGAGGCCACTGCGAGCGCCGGATTCGACCGATATGTGGATACCAACAATTCGTCGAACGATTTTTACGAGCGTGAGACACAATCTTTGCGTGAATAGCCTATGAGACGGATTTTAACACTGCTGATGATAATTGCCGTCTCAGGCGCCGCGGCACAGGAGCGTTTCGATTATGTTTTTCGCCGCAATCCGTGGAACGGCGGCCCGAACGCCGCGGGCATCCGGCAGGACAGCCTGAGCCGCTCCTATGCCGAAATCTATTTCACCAAGGAGACCGGCGGGATGACCGGCCATTCGTCGTCGGACGACAGCTGGAACGCCGGCGCGCGGACCGAGTCGGTGCGCCATCTGAAAAAGGTCTCTTTCGCGGGCGGCTTCGGATACGACTATTTCGACGGCCGCAACATGTGCGGTTCGATGTTCTCCCAACCGGGCTATTATCCCGTGGATATTCTCGAATTTACGCCGGGCCGCAAAATCCGCGAGGACTACTCCTTCATGGGCGGCGTTTCGGCCGTGCTGGGGAGACGCTGGACGGGCGGCCTGCGCGTGGAGTTCGAAGCGCAGAACTATGCCAAGCGCAAGGACCTGCGTCACAAGAACACGCGGCTTGACTTCGAATTCTCGCCCGGCGTGATGTACCATGCGGGCCGTTTCGCCGCGGGCGCGGTCTATATCGTGGGCACGAACAGCGAAAAACTCGAAGCCGAGGAGATCGGCTCCACGCCCGAATCGTATCAGGCTTTCTTCGATCGCGGTCTGGGTTACGGCTCGCTGCAGCTCTGGGAGAGCAGCGACATGCACCTCACGACCAGCGGCGTCACGGGATTTCCCGTCCGGGAGAATACGCAGGGCGCGGGCGTGCAGCTGCAATACGGACCGGTCTATGCCGCTGCCGCATATCGCAACCGGCAGGGCGAGACGGGCGAGCGCGGCATGATCTGGCATGAGTTCGGGACGCATCAGGTGACGGCGAACGCCGCCCTTTCGCTCGGAAACCTGCAGCGCAGGCACTTCGTGCGGCTGCACCTCGACTGGAGGTCGCTCCAGACCGACGAGAACATCATCACGACGGAGACCGTCAACGGTGTGACGAAGCCCTACATTCACGGCTCGACGCCCATCTTCGGGCGCAAGGGGCTCGATCTGGGGGGCGAGTACGAATTTGCGAACCGTCATACGGACCTGCGCGCCGGCGTGGCCTATTCGCAGCTCAACCGCGAATCGACGCTGATGTATCCCTATGTCAAGGGGCAGAAGCTGCACTTCACGAAAGTCTATGCCGAGCTGATCCGCGCCTTCGGGTTCTGGGAAGTGACCCTCGCCGCCGACTACCGTCAGGGCGGCTTCGAGGAGTGCGAAAAACAGTTCGAGACCTCCGGCGAGCAGCCGGGCGAGTATCCCGGACAACTGACCGGATATTACAATTATGAAACCGAATACCTGACGGCCAAACGGCTGGGGGCCGGACTGGGCGTGCGGCGCAACATCGAGCGGTTCTACGTCGAACTGTACGCGCGCTACGAACACGGGTTCGATCTGCAATACGTCGCGCAGCCCAACCGGGTGCGGGCGACGGTGAGTGTGGGATATAATTTTTAACTTAAACGGATAGAGCTATGAAAAAGATTTTGATGATTGCGGCAGCCGCGGCAGTGTGCTTTGCCGCCTGCTCGAAGAACGAAGGCGGGGTTCCGGGCGACCGGACGCTGCGTATCACTCCGACGATCGGCAATCCTTCGCTGACGCCGGCAGCCATGACCGCCTCTACGCGCGCCACGGATACCGATTTCGAACTGGGCGACAAGGTCGGCCTGAAGGTTACGATGACCGCCGACGGCAAGGATTTCGTGTCGAACAAGCCGATGACTTTCGACGGCACCGATTTCAAGACCGAGGGATTCCTTTGGTATGAGGACATCAATGCGACCTCGACGCTCTTCGCCTATTATCCTTGGCAGGAGGGCGGGGATATTCCCGCGGAATTCTCGGTCAAGGCCGATCAGAGCGGCGACAACTACACGGCTTCGGACCTGATCGTGGCCGTGAAGGCGGGCGTCAAGCCGACGCTGTCGTCCACGCAGATGACTTTCAAGCACAAGATGTCGCGCATCGTTATCGACGTGACGAACGAATCGGGTTTCGATATTACGAATATCGTCATCAAGGGCGCCGTGGGTACGGGCGTACTCGATCCAGCGACGGGCAACTTTACGGCCAAAGCGGACGCGGAGGCTTCCGACCTGATCGCCAATACGGCGACTGCGAACAAAGTCTACTATGCGCTTCTGGTGCCGCAGAACGGTGTCAAACTGATGGTTACCGTCACCACGGCCGACGGCAAGAAACGCACGCAGACGCTCGGTACGGCCGACTTCAAGTCGGGTGAGAACCGCCGCATGGAGTGCAACGTGCAGCCGGCCGACATCGAGGTGAAGTTCAGCGGTCCGATTACGGGCTGGGTGGACGGCGACGACCTGCTGCCGGACGGCGAAGGCGAGGTCGAGACCCCGACCGTCGAATGGGGCGGCGTGAAGTACGAGATCGTGACCCTGAAGGACGGCCGTACGTGGATGGCCGAAAACCTGCGGTATGTGCCTGCCGGCAAAACCATATCGAGCGACCCGAAGGACGGCAGCGGCGTATGGTATCCGTGCAATCTGTCTAAAGCGGCCGATCCGTCGCTCGTCGAAAGCAACGGTCTGCTGTACAGCTATCCGGTGATGCTGGGGATGACCGGCGACATGACGGGTGACAATTTCGACCAGTATGAAGGGGCACGGGGTATTTGCCCCGAAGGATGGCATATCCCGACGATGGCCGAATGGCTGAAACTGGCGGGTGTCGGCAGCGGCAACCTCACCGATCCGACGTCGCCCTATTTCGAGCAGACGCAGAGCGGCGGTTCGATCGTTAAGCTCAATAAAGACGGGTTTAATATCGCAGGCTGCGGTTATGTCAATGCGGCGAATGTCACGGCGACTCCGGCCTATATGGCGACAGCCTCGGCTGCCGACGCCTCGGCGTTCGGCATGGGGTATTTCCCCAGTTCGACCGGCTATAAGGTTACCTACAATACGGCCGACGACCCGGCCAGCGGCATTAAGAACATTCAGTATTATGCCGGCATGATCACCTACAACAAGAGGTTCAACCGTATAACGGTCGCATACCAAGGCGGTTACTGCGCCGCTCCCGTCCGTTGTATCAAGGACTAGTAATAACCCGCTCCGCACACACAAACACAATACTTAACGATACATGAAACGCAAACCCAATTACCTGAAGCACATCCTGCAGTGGGGCGTACTGGCCGCCATTGCAGGCACGGTGCTCTGGGCCAACTTCAGCGAAAAACCCGTCGATGTCGAGGCTTACTGTCCCTTCGGCGGTCTGCAGGCTTTCGGAACCTATCTGGTGAACAACTCGCTGGCCTGCTCGATGTCTATGCTCCAGATCATGATGGGCCTCGTGCTCGCCGTGGGAGTGATCCTGTTCAGCAAACTTTTCTGCGGCTACCTCTGTCCGCTGGGCACCGTCGGCGAATGGATGGGCCGCGCCGGAAAGAAACTGCATCTGCAGGTCGAGGTTCCGTCGGGCAGCATCGTAGACAAACTGCTGCGCGTGGTGAAATACGTGCTGCTCTTCACGATCCTCTATTTTACGCTTTCGTCGAGCGAGCTGTTCTGCAAGAAACTCGATCCGTTCTATGCCGTGGCTACGGGATTCAAGGGCGAGATCGTGCTCTGGATGTCGCTCACGAGCCTTACGCTGTTGCTGCTGGGCGGCTTCGTGGTGAAGATGTTCTGGTGCAAGTATATCTGCCCGCTGGGGGCGGCCAGCAACATTTTCAAATTCACGCTGCTGTTCGTCATCGCGGCCCTCGGCGGCTGGATTCTCGGCATGCTGGGCGTTGCGAACGCATGGGTCTGGACCATCGGCGGCGCATGTCTGGCCGCATATGTCGTCGAGATCGTCAAGATGCGCAGCTGCGTCTTCCCGCTGATGTACATCGAGCGTGACATCCGCACCTGCAACAACTGCGGTCTCTGCGAGAAAAAGTGCCCCTATCAGCTGCCGATCCACGACTACGTGAAGGTGAAGCACGTCGATTGCACGCTTTGCGGCAACTGTATCGGCTCCTGTACGAAGGACGCCCTGCAGGTCAACGGCCGCCGTTCGCTGCGCTGGGTGCCGGGACTGCTGGCCGTCGTGCTTTTCTTCATCGCCGTGTGGATGGGTTCCACGACGGAGCTGCCCACGATCGACGAGAAATGGGGCGATTACGAGCAGGTCGAGAATCTGCAGACCTTCGAGATGGAGGGATTGCAGACGATCAAGTGCTTCGGCTCTTCGAAGGCCTTCTCGGCCAAGATGCAGACCGTGCCGGGCGTTTACGGCGTGAAGACGTTCGTCCGCCGTCACGGCGTCGAGGTGCTGTTCGACCCCGCCAAGACCGACACGCTGAAGATTCAGGCCGCGATTTTCGCTCCGACGCTGCGTAAATACGCCATGCCGGGCGAGAACGTGCCGATGCTCGACGTGGTGAAACTCGGCGTCGAGGGACTCCACGACCGGATGGATATGATCTACTTCGGCATGGTGCTGCAGAAGATCGAGGGCGTATACGGCTTCACCTCCGAATTCGCCTGCCCCGTGGATGTGACGGTCTACGCCGATCCCGCCGCCGGCATTACCGAAAAGATGTTCGAGGAGGCGATTGACGCCGAAGAGCTGGTGATTCCGGCCAAGGAGGGCGAAAAGGTGATTCCGATGCACACCGTACTCAAGAGCTATGCGGTCGCCGGACAGGTTTCGCGCGAGGAGTTCGCCCAGATCATGTTCCGCGACGTGGAGAAGCAGGCGGGCAGGTTCATTGCCAACATCGAGAAGTGGGGCGACGACGAACAGTTCCCGAAGGCTGTCTACGAGATGGCGTTCCCCGGTATCGAGAAGATGCCGATCCGCAATGCGTTCCCCTATTTCAAGAGCTTCCTTTCGTGCTCCGAGGGCATTGTCTCCGTAGATTTCGTGCTGCGCGACCTGACGCCCGTCATGCGTATTCACTATGTGAAGTCGATGTGGAACGACGAGAAGCTCTGGAAGGAGATTTTCCAAGCCGAGAAGTGGATGCTCCGCATGGCCGACGGGACCTTCAAGGAGGCGGATCCGCGGCTGAAGTTCACCAATCCGGGCAAGACCGTAACCGAATAAAATGACCGGGAGGGGATCGGCTGACGGTTTCCTCCCGTTTTATGAAGATGAAAGATATGAGAAGATGGATAGCCTGTCTGGCCGTCGTGCTGCTCTGCATGCAGACCGCCGTGGCCGACGAAGGCATGTGGCTGATCAACCGGCTGGGGGAGATTTACCCTCAGATGAAGTCCAAGGGGTTGAAGATAAAGGACAAGGAGATTTACAACGAGCAGACTTCGGCGCTCGCCGACGCCGTAGTCGCCGTGGACGGCGGTATGGGAACGGGAAGCATGATTTCCGACGAAGGGCTGATGATAACCAACCACCACGTCGCGTTCAGCGACATCTGCGCCCTTTCGACGCCCGAACACAACTACCTCGAAACGGGTTTCTGGGCCCGTACGCGCGGAGAAGAGATTCCCGTGGCCGGCAAGACCGTGTGGTTCCTGCGCAAGGTGGTCGATGTGACCGAGGAGGTCGAGGCGATCCGCAACGGCATGATGGCCGAAGGAAAATGGGGCATAATGGGCATGCGCCGCGTGTACAAGGAGATCGAGGACCGTTATGCCGCGCAGACTGAACACGAAGTGTCGTGTTACTCGATGTGGGGCGGCAAAATGTACCTGTTGTTCTATTACGACGTCTATAAGGACGTGCGGCTGGTCGGAACTCCGCCCATTACGCTGGGCGCTTTCGGCGGCGATCACGACAACTGGGGCTGGCCCCAGCACAAGGGCGACTTTACGCTCTACCGGGTGTATGCCGACGCGGAGGGACGTCCTGCGGAGTATTCCGCCGGCAATGTGCCGCTCAAGCCCCGCCGCGTGCTGCGTATTGCGACGGGCGGCGTGCACGACGGCGACTTTGCGATGGTGATCGGTTTTCCGGGCCATACGAACCGTTACGCTTCGTCGTTCGCCGTGGCCGAGAAACAGCGTGTCAAGAATCCCGTCGTCGTGGCCAACCGCCACGATCGGATGGATATTCTCAAGCGCCATATGGAGCGCGATCCGAAGGTGCGCATGAAGTATTCCGACTCCTATTTCGGGCTGAGCAACTATGCCGATTACGCCAAGTGGGAAAACAAGTGCCTGCGCCGTTTCGACGTGGTGTCGATCCGTAAGGCCGAAGAGGAGCGTCTGCAACGCTGGATCGAAGCCGATTCGGCGCGCAGGGCCGAGGACGGCGGGCTGCTTGCCGACCTTGAACGCGGCTACGGGGGCCGCCGGGGCGCCGAACGCAGTCTCAACTATTTCCGTGAGGCGTGGCTCGGTCCGAGCGAGGCGCTGCTGGTGGCCAACCGCGTGTCGTCGTACCTCGGCAAGCTGGACCGCCTGAAGCTGGATTCGCTGAAGATCGACTCGAAGGATGCGCAGAGCGTGGTTGCCGGAAGCGGCCGCCTGCGCCGCAACTACGATGTCGAGACCGACCGCGACCTGTTGGCGAAGATGATCGTGAACTTCACGAAGCATGTGCCGCGCGAGATGTGGGGCGAACAGTTGACCGAGATGTACGATGCGGCGGGCGGCGATGCCGACCGGATGGCGCGCGAAGCGTTCGATGCGTCGTTCTGCAGCGATCCCGACCGTTATGACGCCTATTTCGAACGGAACCGCTCGGTCGCCGAGATGCGCCGCGATCCGCTGGTCAGACTCACCGAATCGGTGCGGGTGCAGCGGTTTACGGGCGGGGTGGACAAGGCCGAGAGACGGGTTCGCGCGCAGGTGGGCAAGGCCGAAAGCCGTTATGCCGGCCTGCTTTACGACTTCCGCGCTTCGGAAGGGATTGCGCAGTATCCCAACGCCAATTCGACCATGCGCCTGACTTACGGCAGTGTCGTGCCCCTGAATCCGTCGGACGGCGTGCATTACGATTCGCGCTCGACGATTGCGGGTTATATGGAGAAATACAACCCCGACGAGTATGAATTCCGGGTCGATGACCGCATGAAACGGCTGATTGCCGCTGAGGATTGGGGCCGCTGGGGCGAAAAGGGTACGCTCTACGTCAATTTCCTGACCGACAACGATATTACGGGCGGTAATTCGGGCAGCCCCGTGCTTGACGGCCGCGGACGGCTGATCGGACTGGCCTTCGACGGCAACCGCGAGTCGATGGCCGGCGACGTGTGGTTCCATCCCGATCTGGCCCGTACAGTCTGCGTCGATATCCGCTACGTGATGTGGATTATCGACAAATATGCCGAGGCGGACTGGCTGCTGGACGAAATGAAATTTGAAAAATAGTTCGGAATCGGATCGGCCCCGGCTCTGCCGGGGACTCCGGGTTTTCGGATAGATGAAGACGCCTGCGGTTGTCGCGGGCGTCTTTTGGTGTTGTAATGGCGGCAGGTGGGCGAAGGCGGCGTCGGACGTGTCTGCCGCGACGGGGGCGGTTACGGTGTTTGCGCGACGGGGAGTTTCCCCGGTTAGGGGGGCGCGGCATATGGCCGCGCAGGGAATACGGGGACGGTGCGCTATGCAAGCAGACGCCGCAGTTCCGGGATGTCGGCTGCGAGGTAACCGGGACTGGCCTTTTCCAGCTCTTCGCGGCTGCCGTATCCCCACAATACGCCGATCGACTCTACGCCTGCGGCCGCGGCTCCCTCGATGTCGAAGCGGCGGTCGCCGATCATGACGGCCTGCGACGGATCGTCGATGCGCAGTTGTGCGAGGGTCTCGCGGATTACGCCCGCTTTGGTCGAGCAGGGACCGTAGGCCGTTCCGCCGCAGATGAGCGTGAAACGGTCGCGGAACCCGAAATGCCGGGCGATCCGTTCGGCCAGAAAGTCGGGTTTGGAGGTGGCGATGGCCAGCGTCGCACCCTGCGCCTGCAGGGCGGACAGCAGTTCGGGAATTCCCGCGTAGAGCTTGTTTTCGAAGATTCCCTGACGGCTGAAGTATTCGCCGTATTTTTCGGACGCCTCGTCGGCTTGGGCGGAGGTCATGCCGTAAAATTCGCGGAACGAATCCCGCAGCGGCGGTCCGATAAAGGGACAGAGCGTCGTCAGGTCCTCGACTTCGATCCCGAAGTGCCGCAGGGCGTACTGCACCGAGCGGGTGATGCCCTGCATCGGGTCGGTCAGCGTGCCGTCGAGGTCGAAAAGGAGGTATTTCCAGTGCATAGATTTTCAGGTTTTTTGTGTGGTAACGGGCAAAGTTCGCCTTTTATTTTGTTTTCGCCCGGTTTTCGGGCCGGAAACTGCACGACAGGAGACCGCTGAACACAATACGGGCCGCAGCTGTAAAGTGCGGCCCGTACTGTTGCTGTCTCCGTGCATTTACTTAATCCGCAGGAACGTGTAACCGAAGCGTTCGCAGGCGGCTTTTTCCAGCTCTTCGCGCACCGAGGGGTGGGCGACGGAGATCAGCGCACGGGCGCGCTCGGCGAGGTTGCGGCCTCTCAGGTGCGCTACGCCGTATTCGGTGACCACGTGCTGGACCATGTGGCGGGTCGTGACGACGCCCGCGCCGGGCGTCAGCAGCGCTTTGATCTTCGATTCGCCCTTCGGGGTGGTCGAGGGGATGGCGATGAAGGTTTTGCCGCCCTCCGAGAGCGCACCGCCGTACATGAAGTCGTGCTGACCGCCCACGCCTGAGATAATGCGTTCTCCGACCGAGTCGGCGCACACCTGTCCCGTGAGATCCACCTCGACGGCCGAATTGATCGCCATGACGCGGGGATTTTCGCGGATGCGGAACGGATCGTTGGTCCACGCCACGTCTTTCATCAAGAGGTCTTTGCGGTAATCCATATAATCGTACAGACGGCGCGAGCCGAGGGCCAGCGACGCGACGGTCGTGCCGGGCATGACCTTTTTCAGCGAATTGTCGATTACGCCGCTTTCCAAGAGCGGCAGGACCCCGTCGGTCATCGCTTCGGTGTGCAGGCCGAGGTGCTTGTGGCCCGTGAGAGCCGCCAGTACGGCGTTGGGAATGCCGCCCACGCCGATCTGAAGCGTGGCGCCGTCGGGGATCAGTTCGGCGATGTAGCCGCCGATCCTGCTTTCGATTTCGGAGGGTGTCGCTGAGGGGACCTCGACCAGCGGATCGTCGACCTCGACGGCCGCCGCCACGCGCGAAAGATGAATCACGGCGTCGCCGTAAGAGAACGGCATGGCCGTATTGACCTGTGCGATGACCGTCTTAGCGCACTCCACGGCCGAAACGGCCAGATCGGCCGATACGCCGAACGAGCAGTAACCCTCCTCGTTGGGGCGCGAAAGGTTGAGGATCGCCACGTCGACAGGCAGCGTGCCGTCGCGGAAAAGCCCCGGAATCTCACCCAGAAAAGCCGGGATCGACTGGCCGTAACCTGCGGCCAGCCAGCGGCGGATGTTGTTGGCGACGAAAAGGCTGTTTACGAGGAACGTGTCTTTGTATTCGGGCCTGCAATAGGGGGCATCGGCCCGTCCGACGGCGAATCCGGAGTAGATCTTTACGTCGGTGAGTTCATCGGCACGGTCGGTCATGGCTTGGACCAGCACTTCGGGAATCGAGGTGCTGCCCTGAATGTAGACGCTGCTGTGCGATCGGATGAGCTTTGCGGCTTCGGCGGCTGTCGTGAATTGCATAGGCTTATCGGTGGTTTTGCCCGAAGGCGGTTAGTCTGGCTTCCAAGAGGTCGAACTGTTCGGGGCGGTTGAGCTGCGAGACGCAGACGCGGATGCCCGGCTGGCGGCTGCCGGTCGTGGTGAGCGAAATGGCGCAGATGCCGTAGAGCAGCAGTTCGCTCAGCAGCTCCGAGCTGGTCAGATCGCCGTAGCCGACCGTGTAGAAGAATCCGTCGCTTACCGCCTCGTCCTGATCCTTGTCGTAGACGATGCGGAAACCGTGGCGCAGGAACAGCTCCTTGGTCAGCCGTGCGCGGCGTGCGTATTCCGACGTTTCGGCCACGAAATCCAGCCGGCCGTCGGCCGCGGCGCGGAACATGGCCGCGAGGGCGTACTGGGCTGAATGGCTCGTGCCCGACGATGCCGCATAGAGTATCGTCAGCACATAGGCGTCGCCCAGACGGGCCATGCCGTAACGCTCCCGGAGCGCGGGATACTGGCGGGTGTAGAGCGTGTCGGAGATCGCCGCGACGGCGATGCGCTGTCCGGCGTAGCTGAATATCTTCGACCCGGAGATCATCAGGATATAATTCTGCGTATAACGGGCGACGCTGGACTGATAGGGCGCTTCGAAAGGCCGTCCCAGCGGTTTGCGGAAGTCCATGCAGAGGTAGGCCAGATCCTCGATGACGATGGCGTCGTACCTGCTCGCCAGTTCGCCGACGGTGCGCAGCTCCTCTTCCGTGAGACATATCCATGCCGGATTGTTGGGGTTGGAGTAGACGATGGCCGCCACGTCGCCCTGCGCGAGGTAGCTTTCCAACTTGGGGCCCAGCTTTTCGGCGCGGTACTCGTAGATGTCGAACGAAGCGTGCGGGATATTGAGGATATGCACCTGATTGCGCTGTACGGGGAATCCGGGGTCGATGAAGAGGATTTTGTTCTTTTTCGGGTCCAGTTGCGAGCAGAGCAGGAACAGTGTGAAACTGCCCTGCATCGAGCCGACGGTCGGAATGCAGCCTTGCGGTGCGATGCCGATGTCGAGGAACGCGCGGATGAAACGCGAAGCCTGCTCCTTCAGTTCCGGGATGCCGGACATGCTGGGGTACTGCGACGCCACGCCCTGCCGGAGGGCTTTGCATTCGGCTTCGACGCCGACCTGTTCGGGCGGGAGTCCCGGAACGCCCATTTCGAGGTGCAGGAATTCCGTTCCCGTTTCGTTTTCCAGTATGCGGGCGATGTCGCCCGACTGGCGGATGGTCGCCTGCGCGATGTCGGCGATGTCCATGCGCTCCAGCGCGGAGTCGAGCACGGAGCGGTCGAGTGGAAGCCGTTCCATTATTCGGTCTGTTTTTGTGCGTATTGGTATCCTGCGCGGAACGCCGCGAGGTTCATCTCTACGATCTCTTGACCTTTGCGGGCGAAGATGGCGCGGATGCCGGCTTCGAGCTTCTCGGCGTCGATGCCCAGAAACGGCGCCGCTGCGCCCAGCAGTACGATGTTGGCGGCGCGGGGCGATGCCGCGCTCTTGGCAATGGCGTCCACGTCGAGCGCCACGACGTGCGGCAGTGCGTCGAGCTCGCGCCGGAGGGCTTCCGTATCGGGATAGTTCGGGATATTGATCAGCGGCGCGGTGTTGGTGATTACCCACCCCTCCTTCGAAAGCCACGGCAGGTAGCGCAGGGCCTCCATCGGTTCGAGCGAAATGATGATGTCGGCGACGCCCCGCGCAATGAGGTCCGAAGCGATTTCGCCCGACGCGATGCGCAGGTTCGACTGTACGTCGCCGCCGCGCTGGCTCATGCCGTGGACTTCGGCCTGCTTGATGCTGAGGCCCGCGTCGAGGGCCGCTTTGCCGATGACGGTGGCGATCGAGAGGATGCCCTGTCCTCCCACGCCCGAAAGTATGATGTCCTTTTTCATAAGTGTTCCGTTGTTTGCTGGTTGGTGTTCGTTGCCGCGTTTTTTCCTGTTGCGTGTTTGCCGCCGTCGGTACCGTCGGCCCTATTGTTTCTGTTTGGCGGCGTTGTGGCGTTTGGCGGTCTGGATGCACTCGCGGCGGGGGATGACGACCGAAACCCCGTCGTAGGCGATCTCCTCGCGGAGTATGGCTTTCATCTCTTCCCGGTTTTTGGGAAGGGGCACCACGACGCGGATATGGGCCGGATCGACGCCGATGCCGGCGCATATCTGCTCCAGACGGCCCGTGCCGGCCGAATCCTGTCCGCCGGTCATGCCCGTTGTCAGGTTGTCTGAGATGATGACCGTGATGTTGCTGCGCTCGTTTACGGCGTCCAGCAGTCCCGTCATGCCCGAATGGGTGAAGGTCGAGTCGCCGATGACGGCGATCGACGGATATACGCCCGCGTCGGCGGCTCCTTTGGCCATCGTGATCGAAGCACCCATATCGACGCAGGTGTCGATGGCGTGGAACGGGGCCAGCCAGCCCAGCGTATAACAGCCTATGTCGCTGAATACCTTGGCGTTTTCGTATTCGTCCGCAATCTCCTTCAAAGCCGTGTAGACGTCCCGGTGGCCGCAGCCCTGACAAAGGGCCGGCGGACGCGGCACGACGATTTGGCTGGCCGCGTGCGTGGCGTGCGGCGCGAGTCCCAGTGCGGCGCGCACGCTGTCGGGCGTAAGTTCTCCGGTGCGGGGCAGCTGGCCCGTCATGCGGCCGCGAATATCGAGCGGTGCGGGCAGGATACCGCGCACGGCCTGCTCGACGACGGGTTGTCCCTCTTCGATGATGAGCAGCGAACCACACTCCGACGCCATGCGGCGTACGAGTGAGGCCGGAAGCGGATACTGCGAAATTTTCAGCACGGGATGCGGACAGCCGTCGGGATAATTCTCCGTGAGGTAGTTGTGGGCGATGCCGCAGGCGATGATGCCGACCGATTTGTCGGGGGCGTCCGTATAGCGGTTGAACCGGCTCTCTGCGGCTTCGGTCTCGAACCGGGCGTAGTCGTCGAGCAGCGTGTTGTACCTTACGCGCGAATTGCCCGGCATCAGCACCCACTGGCGCGTTTGGGCGGGGTAGGAGCATTCGTTCTCGGCGCGGACGCCGGCGACTTCGACCACGGCCCGCGAATGGGCCATGCGGGTCGTCAGACGCATCAGTACGGGAATACGGTACTTCTCCGAGAAGTCGAAGGCCGCCTGCACCATGTCGTAGGCCTCTTGCTGGTTCGAAGGTTCGAAGGTCGGCACGAGGGCGAACTGGCCGTAAAAGCGCGAGTCCTGCTCGTTCTGCGACGAGTGCATCGAAGGGTCGTCGGCCGCGACCACGACCAGCCCGCCGTTGGCGCCGGTCATCGCCGAATTGACGAATGCGTCGGCGGCGACGTTCATGCCCACGTGCTTCATGCAGACCAGCGCCCGTTTTCCGGCGAACGACATGCCGAGGGCCTCCTCCATGGCGGTCTTTTCATTGGCCGACCAAGTGCAGTGCACGCCGCGCTCGGCGGTGAGCGGATGACCCTGAATGAATTCGGTTATTTCGGTCGAGGGCGTGCCCGGATAGGCATAGACGCCCGACAGTCCGGCGTGGAGCGCGCCCAGTGCGAGGGCTTCGTCTCCGAGTAGTAGTTCCCGTTGTGCCATAAGATCGTGGTGTTATCCAATTTCTACAAATCTAAGAAAATTTTAATTAAAATACCAGAATTAATAACGAAAAGTTATTTAATCGGCGTTAATTATGTGAAAATATTAGTAAAAACCGACGGTTCCGCCTGCGCCGTAGGCAAACGCACAGCGGCGGCAGAAATTTCTGCCGCCGCTGTCGCCTGAGGTATATCCCGCCGGAAGGTTATTTCCGGTTCGTGTATTTTTCAGGAGTCTGCCCGACGAGTTTCATGATATATTTCTCGGCTTTTTTTCTTTGTCCGGGAGTCGTCTGCAAGATCCGGATGCGTCCGTTGGGCGCGGGGGTGAATTTCGTGCGTCCCTCTTCGTCCACTTCGACTTCTCCGCGGGATGAAAGCCCGAACCATTTCGCCGGCTCTTCGACGCCTGCCATGACGGCGGTCTGGTCCCAACATTCGCGGTCGTAGGGCATGGGAAGATAGCTGGCATAGGCCATTTTGAGCGGATGTTGTGCGGCATAGCCGATCTTGTCGAGCGCCGCGCAGCGATAGAAAATCTGCCCGCCCACTTCCCACGGGCTGACCAGTATGTCGGTCGGCCAACGGCCGAAGACGGCACGGGCTGCGGGAATGTCTATGCGGATGTTGAATTCCCTGCGCCGCTGGCCGTCGAAGCTGCCGCCCATCATGGTCAGCAGCCGGACTTTGCGGGCGACGAGTTCCCGGCCCGGCAGTTCGCTGTATCTGTCCGGGGCCGAATCCAGCAGCCGTTTGAGGTTGGACAGGAGTCCGACGGAGACGATCACGACGCTGCGGTCGGGTTGTGCCGCGAGGACCTGCCGGTATTTTTCCACGGAATCGAATGTCTCCGCCGAAGATGCAGGAAAGACGCCTGAGGCGGCGACGGCTTCGACGTAGCTGGGCTGTTTCTCCTTTTGCCGCGGAAGCAGTTCGGCGGGAGAGCTGGCTACGGGAATTCCGGACCAGCCGTAAAAGTCGTTCATCAGGTGGATGAACGGTGCCGAATAGGCGTTGCCTTTGTTGTTGGAGATCAGAAGAAGCTGGATTTTGCCCGCATCCTGATATTTGTAGAGCATGTCCAGAGCGAGCACGTCGTCCACGTCGTTGCCCATGTCTGTTTCGAAGATGATGCGGACGGGTTCTGCGGCAGCGACGCTTCCGGTGAAGAGCATGGCCGACGCGATCAGGCTGAGAATGGTTTTTGAGAACATATGCTGTGTGTTTTATTCGTTCCAGTCGTCTGTGCGGAACGGGGGTGCGACGATGCCGTAATTATTATAAAGATTTCCGTATGCATAGTTTTTATAGCAGTAGCGTACTGCGATGGGCGCTTTGACCTCGCCGCTGTGTACGATGACCGTGGAGCGGCCTTTAAGCCAAGCTTCGGCTGGGTGGAAAATCCGGTCTTCGCCGGCGATCTCGAATCCTGCGAGCGGCTCTCCGTAGGAGCTGACGCCGTAAGGCGCATGGTCGAACGAGAGGGCGATGTTTTCGCCCTGAATCTCCATCGACTTGTATACGGGGCCGGAACATTCGAAGCCCTTGTAGCCGTAACAACGGGCATAGGCGAGGTAAAGCAAACGCTTGGCGACCGTTTTCTTGTCGGGCGGATGGATGGTGTGGACGGCTCCGATATCGGTCGTGGCTACCATGCCGCTGCGGGGAATGTCTGACATGCACTGCTGCTGCACTTCGCGGAAACGCGCCGCTTGCGTCTGGTCGGGGGACCAGCCCATATTGGTATAGCCGTAGGGGGCGAGCTGGACGTAGAAGAACGGGAACTCCTCACCCCAGCGTGCGCGCCACTCGGCGACCATGGCCGGGAACCGCGTGCGGTAGGCCGCCGGGTCGGTGATGTTGGCTTCGCCCTGATAGAAGATGCACCCTTTGATCGTGTAGCCGCTTATGGGCAGCAGCATGGCGTTGTACAGGGCGGTCGGGGTGACGTTGGCGGTCCGCAGGTCTGCGGATTCGCGGAACCGGACTCCGGCGAATCGCATCAGGTTTTCGCGGCTCATCCATGCTTCGACTTCGGAGCCGCCCCATGCGCATACGATCATGCCGACGGGCACCTTCTCCCGCTGGTGGAGCATGCGGCCGAAGAGGAAGCCGATGGCGCTGAACGTTTCGGCCGATTCGGGCGACGAGACTGTCCAGCTTCCCCGGCAGTCGTGTCGGGGCTGTAGGCTGAAGTCGCGCTTCACACGGAACAGGCGCAGGTCGGGATAAGCCGAATCCAGAATTTCGTCGGCGGCATCGGCGACGGGCTGATTGGCGAGTCCCCGGAAACTGACGTCCATGTTCGACTGTCCGCCGCAGAGCCAGACTTCGCCCAGCAGGACGTTTTTCAGCGTTTTCGTGTCGTTCCCGGCTGTGATGGCAATTTCGTAGGGGCCGCCCGCCGCGATTGTCGGCAGCGTGATTTTCCAGTTGCCGTCGTCGTCGGTCCGGGTCGTGTAGACGCTTTGGCTCCATGATGGTTCGAGCGTGATGTTGCAGCGGGGCGAGGCTTCGCCCCACAACAGGACGTCGGCCTGCTGCTGGAGTACCATGTTGTCCCCGATAACGGCAGGCAGCCGGATTCCGGCCGTCAGCGGAAGCGGGAGGAGGGCAAGCAGCAGTAGCGCTAATAAGTGTTTGGTTTTCATCTTAGATCGGAGATTTTACATTTCAGGGCGTCCATCCGCTCCTTCTGTCGGGAAACTATGACGTAAATCCAGCCTTCGCGGATGTAGGCGAACGGATAGCCGTAATCGCCGCTTTTCCAGCGTCCTTCGTATTGCCGGGTGTAGCGGTCGTCGGAGAGGATGTAGCATTTGTCGTAATTGAACCCGTCTTCGGAGAGGGCCAGCACCAGCGGATAACGGGTGCCCTGACGGGTGTTGTCGGGCGTGCCGATGTAGAGATAGCGTCCGTCGGGAAGGGCGCAGAAAAACGACTTGGTGTTGTTGTCTGAAAAATCGCTGCGTACGGGCATGGTCCAGTTGCGCCCGCCGTCGTAGCTCTGTGCCTGCCAGAGGTAGCCGTCGTAGGGCGTGGACGAATTCCGGAAAAGGCAGTACAGCGTGCCGTCGGCATGCTCGAACAGCTCGCCTTCGCACAATGACGGCCGGATCTGTTCGAAGGTGACATGCCCGGTCTGGTCCTGCGCCGCCGTGCCGCATTTATGCCAACCGCGCAGCCCCGTCGGATCGTCGGAGTAATAGAACGCCCGGTTGCAGGTCATCGCCAGCCGTCCGGTCGAGAGCCGCAGCGGGGCGTGGCTGGGAAATATGGCCAGTCCGAGCGATACCGGCCGTGTCCATGTCCTGCCGTCGGGCGATGTCACGGCGTAGAGCTGCGGATTCAGCCGGGCGTTGCTCGTGCCGTCGTTGTCGTTTTCCGTATAATAGACAGTCAGCCTGCCGTCGCAGACCCGGATGCCGCCCGGAGTGAGGATTTTCTTGGTGCCGTAGTCGCCGTCGGACGGTTCCGCTAGGAGCTGCGGAGCGCTCCAGCGGATGAAGTCCCGGCTGGAGGCGATCATCACCCGCTGCCCCGGCTCGTCTTCGCCTCGCATGCCGTTTGAATAGACGGCATAAAAGGCGCCTTGAAAATAGGTGACCGAGGGGTGGTGGGAATAGCTCCAATCGCCGGCCGGCATGTAAATTACGGCGCGTTCCGGTTCGATGCGCGGCAGGTCAGCGGCGGGATCGTACGCATTTCTGAAAATGGAGATACGGTCTGTTCCCTTTGGTTCGGCTCCCGGTGCGGGCGGAGGGTTTTCGTTCCCGTCTCCGCCGCAGGCCGGCAGAAGCAGGCCGAATAGTCCGGCTATGGCGATAACGGCGTTTCTCATTGCAGGGCGTCGATTTCGATACGGATTATTTCGATGCGTTCCTTGCGGCGCGAGACGATGACGTAGATATGGCCGTCGTGAACCATGGCGTACGGATAGCCGTAATCGCCGCCTTTCCAGCGGCCTTTATACTGCTGGGTATATCTGTCATCGGAGAGGATGAAGGTCTTGCCGAAATTGTAGCCGTCTTCGGATAGTGCCAGCACCAGCGGGTAACGTTCTCCCGGACGGGAAGTGTCCGGGGTTCCGACGTAGAAATAGCGTCCGTCGGGCAGATTGCCGAAAAACGATTTGGTGTTGTTGTCCGTAAAGCGGCTTTTTACGGGCGACGTCCACGAAATTCCGCCGTCGGTACTCTGCATTTGCCACAGGTAGCCGTCATAGGTTTTGCCCGTACTGCGGAGCAGACAGAAAACCTGACCGTCGTTGTGTTCGAATAGTGCGCCTTCGCAGAGCGAAGGGTGTACCTGCTCGAAGGTTACGGCCCCGTCCTGATATTTGGGAACCTCCATCCGGCAGCGGTTCCATTTGCCGGTGCCGGAGGGATCGTCGGTGTAATAGACCAGCGTGTTGCCCGTGAGGATGATCCGGCCGTTGGAGAGCGTCAGCGGCCGGTGGCACGGGAATACGCGGATCGAGAGATTGACCGGCTCGGACCATGTCCGGCCGTCTTCGCTCGTGATGGCGAACAGCGTCGCCTTTATCCGTTTGTTCGAAACGCCGTCGTTGTCGTTTTCCGTGTAGTAGAGCGTCAGCTTGCCGCCGATTACGGTGATGCCGCCCGGCGTGAGTATCTTGGTCTGTCCGAACTCGCCCTCGCCCGGAGAGAGTATGACCCGTGGTTCGCTCCAGTCGGTGAAGTCTTCCGAGGTGGCGAGCATGATCCGCTGGCCGCACTCGTCCTCGCCTTCGGGACCGTTCGAGAAGACGGCGTAAAAGGTGCCTTTGAAAAAGGCGACGGAAGGGTGGTGCGAGTAGGTCCATGTACGGACCGGGTCGTAGATTACGCTCTTCTCCGCATCCAGCTTCGGGATTTCGGCCTTCGGGTCGTAATTGTTGGTGAATAACGTGGGCTGTTGGCCGAATCCTGCCGTGCAGCTCAGCGTCACGGCCGTCAGCAGCAGGCCGCATCGGATCGTCTTATTCATCGTGCAGGTCTTTTAATCGTTTTGTTCCAGCCATTTGAGGTTGAAACGGTAGTGGTTTTTACTGCTCAGCAGGTGTATTATTCCGTCGGGCGACTGCGTCATCGTCAGGTATCCCCGTGGTTCGGCCCGGTCGGCGTCCGTTTCGAAAAAGCCGGTCCACGCCCCGCCGTCCATAAACCGGTATTGTCCGTCGGTGATGAGTTTGCGGACGGGCCACGTCTTGCCTTCGTCATAGGACACGGCGGCGAACATGCCGCTTTTGATCTTCCCGCCCAAACGCATCCGGTCTTCGTCCTTGGGCGGACGCAGGGGGTGGTGGGTGAAGGATACCAACACGATCGGACCCTCCTTCAGCCGGATCATCGTGCAGCGCTGGCCGCCTGAAATCGGCGGGAACGGAGAGGCTTCGTAACGCCATGTTTTGCCCATGTCGCCGGAGATGCTCCGGGTCATTCGGCGGCGTCCCTTTGCATCGGCGACGTCGTTGCCGCGGCCGAACGCCATCAGCGAGCCGTCCCTGAGCTGGACGACGCAGGCGTGGATGCCCGCGATCATGCCGCCGGTGCGTCCCGCTTCGAACTCTTCGGGTTTTTCCCCGCAGGGAGATGTCCAGCTCCGGCCGTCGTCGCGGCTGATCTGAATCACCGAACCTTCGTTGTTGTCCGGGCCTCCGTCGCAGGCATTGATGAGCCAGCCTTCGCTGCTGCGGATCATGCCGGCGATGACCTGATGTCCCGGAGTATGTTCCGGGGAGACGATCTGCGGGCGGCTCCATGTCGCGCCGTTGTCGTCCGAGGTCTGCGCCATGAGCGCCAGATTGCGCCACCAGCCGCCGGCTTCGACGCCGTTGAGCAGATAGATGCGGCCGCTGTCGGGATCGCACCGGAGTGACGAGCCGGTCATGTTGCGGTCGGGAACCTTGCACAAAAGGCTCGCTTCGTCCCACGAGTCGGCTCCGCAGCGCAGGCGGCTGTGCCAGATAGCCATTTCCCGGCCGAATTCGCTGATCGTCGAGAACCAGACGGCGAGCAGGTCGCCGTTACGGCACCACGTGACTGCCGGACAATGGTTGTGGGGATACATCGGTGCTGCGGAGATATGCGGCGGTATGACGTATTCGATGGGGGTGTAATAACGCGGTTGGTCGTTCATATCTACCCAATGTGCGACGTGTTGCGCTACAGGTTCGGCGGCGGTGGAAGCGGGAACCGGCTTCGTGGCCGGATAGGGCGCTTCGATAATGCGGAATCCGGTCAGGAAATGCTTGTCTTCCGGGATCATGGCCATGCGGTTGGCCGAGCGGAGGTATTCGACGGGGGTCGAATGGCTGCCGCCGCGCGTCACCTTGTAAAAGCCGTCGGCATATCCCACCGGATCGGTCTGGTCGCCTCTGAAATAGGGGCCGTACCAGTCGTAACACCACTCTTCGACGTTGCCGTGCATGTCGTACAGTCCGAAGGCATTGGGCGCGCTCTGCGCCACGGTCAGATCGACGGGGATGAACGAGTGATGCTCTTCCTGATTCTTCAGCGCCGCTTTGGGAAGCCGGTCGCCGAAGGAGTAGTGCATGCAGGAGCCGGCCCGGCACGCGTATTCCCATTCGGCTTCGGTCGGAAGCCTGTAGGTGCGGCCCTCCTTTTCGGAGAGCCAGCGGCAAAACGCATCGGCCTGATGCCAGTCCACGAAAATCACGGCTTCGTCGTCCCCGCTCGAAAACCCCTGTTTGCCGCGCAGGGCGCGGTGCGAGGGATCGAACGCTTCGTACTGGGCGTTGGTGATCTCGGTGACGGACATCCGGAACGGTCGGGAGATGACCACTTTGTGGATCGGCGCCTCGTCGTAGTCTGCGCCCGGTCCGCCGGAACCCATGTAGAACCAGCCGGCCGGGATTTCCGCGAACCGGATCGCCGGGCCGGGCTCCCCGGCCGAACAAACGTTTCGGCCGAGGAGGAGCAGCAGGGCGGTAAAAAGTGTTTTTCTGTTCACCGCAGAAGTGTTTTATTCGTTGTCCGCAGGTTCGGCGATCGTTATTTTCAATCGTGCGACGACTTTGCTTTCGCCTTCGAACGTGGCGTTCCGGGCGACGAATACGGCGTCGTATTCCCCTGCGGTTTCGTAAATATATGAATAATTGTCGGCTCTGGCATTCATGGCTTTGACCGGAATGCCGTAATTGGCGGTTCCTTCGCCGTCGATTTTCCCGGCGTATTCGTATTTGTGTCCTGCTTCGCCCGAATAGAAGGTGATGTAGTCGGGGTTGCCGCTGAAGTTGAAGTATACCTCTTTGCCGGCTTCATAGACATTGCCGCTGTCGGGAGTCACCCCGAACGAAACGTCTTCCAGCACCTCCCCGCAGGAGATCAGGCACAACAGAAGGGCCGTAATAAACGTGATGATCAGATTCTTTTTCATCGTATCGGTGATTAAGTCCTTTACCATAAGGGATTTTGTTTGATCGAGAAGTTGGTAGCCAGTTCCTTGCTCGGTATCGGATACCAGTTGTGGCGGTACTCGGTGTAGTCGGCGATTCCGTCCGCATAGCTTTTGTTCGCGTGCCAGCGGGGATCGGCTACCTGCGCCCGGCGCTCTGTGGTCATGGCTTCGACGTAGAGTCCCCAGCGGATCAGGTCCAGACGGCGCAGTCCTTCGAAGCAGAGTTCGCGGCCCCGTTCGTCGATGACGAGCCGGCGGAAATCCTCCTGACCGAGACCTGCGACAGCCGGATAGTCGGAATTGGCCCGTCGGCGCACCTCGTTGATACATTCGTACGCCAGAGTTGTCGGACCGCCGTAGGCTTCGTTTTCGGCTTCCGCCAGCATCAGCAGTACGTCCGAATAGCGCAGCACGGGAAAATTGATCGGCGTGTAGTCCTTGTCCTTCGTGTCGGAAAGTTCGTATTCGCGGCGGAATTTGCCTGCGTTGCAGTAAACGTACTGTTTGTTGTTGAGGTTGCGCCACAGTTTCTCTCCGTTGCGGTAGTAGTATTCGCAGATATTCCACTCCCGGCGCACGTCGTTCGGATCGTCGAACAGGTCGAACAGTTTGAGCGTCACCGATACGTACCCGTAGCCGAATCCGTAGGCGTCGTTCTGGTTGTTGTAAACGCCGTTGTAGCTTCCGACGCAGCCGCCCGTGGTGTGGCCGTCCTGATTGTTGCCCTTGAATTCGATTTCCCAGATGCTTTCGCGGTAGGTGAGATCATAGATATCCTTGCTGAGGTTGGTGAACACCTCTTTGTAGTCGGGGTTCAGCGTGTGGAGTCGGCTGCTGCGGACTTTGCGCGCCCAGTATGCGGCCTTTTCGAAAGCCTCCTTGCCTTTGTAGAGGGGGAAGCCGCCCATTTTCAGATAGACGCGGGCGAGGATGCCTTGGACGGTCGATTTCGAGATGCGGCCCGGACCGTTGAGCTGGTCGGCCGCCCTGACCTGTCCTACGACGTCCTCCATTTCGGTTACGATGAAGTCGAAAACCTCTGCGGCCGGGGTCGAGGGCATCTGAAGCGCCTCCATGTCGGTGTCGCGGGTCGATTTGAGGCGTAAGGGTACGTCGCCCCAAAGGCTCGAAAGCGTGAAGAAATAGTAGGCGCGCAGGAATCGTACTTCACCCATGTACTGGGCGATGAGCGTTTCGTCGATCGGCGAGCCCTGTATATATTCGAGGAACGAGTTGGCGCGGTCGATACCCGTGTAGAGATTCGCCCAGAGGTTGTTCAGCGTCGCGTTCGTATAGGTGTAATTGTTCAGAAACAGTTCCTGTTTGGTATAGTTGCGGTCGTAGTAACTCAGGTCGTCCTGCAGGTTGAAGGCGTAGAACCAGTCCCGGCCGTAGAACGACAGGTCGGACAGCGGTGCGTAAACGCCGACCAGTGCTTTCTGAACGCTCTCCTCGTCCTTGTAGGAGGTTTCCGGCGATACGAAACCCGCAGTCTCGACGTCGAAGAAATTGCAGGAACCCAGCGTTATGCCTGCGATGAATATAAAAAGTAGTTTTTTCATGATCGTTGTTTTTAGAATACGACGTTGATTCCGAAGTTGTAGACGCGTGAGCGCGGGTAGGCCGACCAGTCGTATCCGGGAGTGAGCGCCGTATTTTTGGTCGAAACTTCGGGGTCGTAACCCGAATAGTTGCTCCATGTCACCAGATTCTGCGCCGAGAAGTAGACCCGCAGCTTCTGGACGAAGAATTTCTTGGTGATCTTGGAGGGCAGGGTATAGCCTAACGAGAGGTTTTTCAGGCGCAGGAACGAGCCGTCCTCCACCTCGAAGGTCGAATACTGGGAGGAACCCCAGCCGCCCACGCGCGGAATGTCGCTCATCGGATTTTCGGGAGTCCAGCGTCCGCAGTACTCCTTCCAGCGGTTGTAGCCGACCTCCGATTTGCCGCGTACGAACTGCGTGCGCGCGGCGTTGAGGATGTCATTGCCGTAATTCCATTGGAAAAAGACGTTCAGGTCGAAGCCGAAGAATTCGAAGGTGTTGTTGAAACCTCCCGTGTGCAACGGCTGTCCGCGTCCGATGATCGTACAGTCGTCGGCATTGACCGTGCCGTCGCCGTTGATGTCGCGGAAGCGCGCGTCGCCCGGCTGCACGCCCGAACGGCCGGTGCCGTTGTCGGGAATGTCGGCTTTGAGGACCCATTTGCCGTCGACGTTGTCGAAGTCGTCGTATTTGTAAGTCCCTTCGTAGATATAGCCGTAAAGCATGCCCATCGGCTTGCCGATTTTGGTGATATAGGCGTTGTTGTAGGAGATGACATTGACGATGCTCTCCTGATTGTGCGACAGCGCCAGCACCTTGTTGCGGTTGAAGGCGATGTTGAAATCGGTCGTCCAGCGGAAGTTTTTCGTGTTGAAATTCTCGGTCTGGAGCGTGAATTCCCAGCCCTGATTCCGGACTTTTCCGATATTCATGGTGTTGGTGGAGAAGCCCGACGAAGGCGGAATGTCGGCGGACAGCAGCAGGTCGGAGGTAATCTTGCGGTACCAGTCCACGGCGATCGTAAGCCGGTTGCGGAACAGTCCCAGATCGACTCCCGCATCCCACTGCGTGGTGGTTTCCCATTTGAGATTCCGGTTGCCCAGATTGACGATGATGTTGCCCGTGGTGTTGCTGTTGTCGAACGGGTACTCCGACCCCTCCGTGGCGTACATCTGCGTCCGGTATGCGTATTCCGAAACGCGGTTGTTGCCCGTCTGTCCCCAGCTGGCCCTGAGTTTCAGGTTGGAGACGACCTTGTTCTGACTGAGGAACTTCTCGTTGGAGATGTTCCATGCGGCCGAGGCCGAGGGGAAGTAACCCCAGCGGTTGTTCTTGGCGAACTTCGAAGAGCCGTCGGCACGGAACGTCGCCGTGAAGTAATACCGGTTGTCGTAGTTGTAGTTGATGCGCGACAGGAACGACATCAGGGTCCATTCCGCCGAATTGTAGGTCGAAACCACCGGGGAGCCTTCGCCGAATCCGTTGATGCCCAGATGCTCGTTGGGAATATGCGTGGCCTTCATGTAGGTATTTTTGTAGCGGCTGCCCTGCATGGTCTGTCCCAAGAGAATGTCGAATTTGTGCTTTTCGTCCTTGTCGAAGGCGGTCTTGTAGGTCAGGGTGTTTTCGTTGACCCACTGTTGGGTCGATTTGTTCTGCACCGATGCGTTGACTCCGTCCGAACGGTATTTGTTACCCGTGCGCGAACGCGAACCGTTGAATTGCTCATTCGAATAATCGTCCGTCAGGAATCCGCCCATGACTTTGAGCTTCAAGTCTTTGATGATTTCGTATTCGACATAGGCATTGGCCCTGAAATAGTTGTTGATGCGTTTGCGGTATTCGTCCGAAACGATGTAGATCGGGTTTACCCGGAAATCCTGCGACGGGTTGATCGAGGGATCGACCCACTCGTTGATCAGGTCGTCGTCGCCGACCGACACGAACGGACGGTAGCTCCATACGTTGGGCAGCAGGTTGGCGCTGCCCGTGTAGTTGGTCTGCGAAGGAGAGTCGCCGGTCTGCAGGATACGCGAATAGTTTGCCGTCGCCTGTACGTGCCATTTCTTGGCGAAGCGGTGGTCGATCGTGGCGCGGCCCTGATAGCGGCTGTAATTCGAATTTTTGATGATGCCGTCCTGATCGAGCATGGAAAGCGTCGTGCTGAACCGCGTGGAGCGGTTGCCGCCCGACAGATTGACCGAGTACTTCTGTACGGGAGCCGTCCGGAAGATTTGATCCTGCCAGTCGATGCTCTTTACGTTGCGGTAATCCTCGATCGTGCCCCCTTCGCCCAGATAGGTTTTGTTGAAGTCGGCTTCGGTCATGATCTCCTGCTGGAGCGTAACGAACTCATAGGCGTTCATCAGGTCGATTTTCTTGGATATCTGAGCGAATCCCCAGCTTGCGTCGAAAGTCACCTTCGTCGTTCCGGGAGTGCCCAGTTTGGTGGTGATGATCACCACGCCGTTGGCCGCGCGGGCTCCGTATATCGCGGTTGCTGAAGCGTCTTTGAGAATGCTGATCGAAGCGATGTCCGAGGGGTTGAGGGCACCCATCGAGGTATCTTCCAGCGGGAAACCGTCGATGACGTAGAGCGGCGAGTTGGACTGCGTGATGGAGTTGCTGCCGCGGATGACGATATTCATCTCCTCGCCGGGCATGCCTTCGTTCGAAGTTACCTGCACGCCGGCTACGCGGCCCGCGAAGGCTTCGCCGATGTTGCCGGCGTCGGTTTTGAGCATGTCGCCGACGTTGGCGCGTCCCACGCTGCCCGTCAGGTCCTTGTATTTCACTTCGCTGTAGCCGACGACCACGACTTCGTCGAGACGGGCGTCGGTGGCGGTCAGCACGACGTTTATCTCGGTTTTCTGACCTACGGGAACTTCCTGCGACACCATGCCCAGAAAAGAGAACACGAGACTTGCGGTCGGCGGTACGTTCGAAAGGACGTAACGTCCTTTCGAATCGGATACGGCGCCCCGGTTCACCTCTTTAATGATGACGGTGGCTCCTTGCAGCGGCAGGCTGTCGGGACCCATTACGGTGCCGACGACCTTATGTCCTTTGGTCTGCGCCCCGGCAGGTCCCGCCATCCCCGCGAAGAGTACGGGGAGAATCAGCCAGAGCCGTAAGTTGCGGCGCAGTGCATTATATATACGAATCATCTTGTTTGGTTTTTTAGGTTTTTGCTTTGCCGGTTCGTTCCCTGCGCAGATATCCTGTCTGCGCAGGGAATGCTTCCGGTCGTTATTCCTTGACGCAGCGGATTGTTTGGGCATTTCCGCGCTGGAAGGTGTAGAGCGGATCGACCTCTTTCCAGTCGTTCTTGAATGCCAGACAGCAGCTCTTCGTTCCGGCGGAGGGAGCCGAGGTCCAGTAATAGTAGAACGAACCGCGGTTCAGTGCGCCGGAGCTGTAGTAGCGGCACCCGTTGTAGGGGAACCATGCCTGCTCGCCCGAACCCGTGGCTGCGTAGTAGAGATACCATCCGCGTTTGGTCGGACTTGTGTTTACGACGTTGTGTTGAGCTGGGTCGGTGGTGTTTTCTCCCGTTTTCGTGAAGATCGAGAAGGCATCCTTGCCCGGAATCCTGTAGCCGGGGGGACACGGGTCGTAGATCGACTTTTGATGAGTCGCGGTCAGCCCCTCCTCGCCCTGCGGATTGCCCCAGAGGTAGTTGTTGCGTCCGGCGAAAAGCCAGTCCGCCGCCTTGAGGAAGGTTACGGGATTCTGGATCGCATTGGCGATCGTTCCGGTGGATGCGTCGGAAGCGGCGACGCTCACCTTGGTTACAGATCCGTAGAGGGTCGGTTCGGTCATGTCGTAGAATTTCGACGAGCCGGGGATCGGGTCCTTGCGTCCCCATTGGTAGGACATGCCCAGCGAACCGGTGTCGTCCAGCGCCGATGTGGCGCCCAGACTGCGGTCCATGAAGGTATAGCTGTTGCCGTATTTATTGGCCATGTAAACCTGATCGGCGGGGAGGTCCGTACACCAGATATGCCAGCTCCACATGATGCGGCCCTGCTGGTCCTTGACCGCGATGAGGGCGTTGCCCTTGCCGGCCGAGGTGTTGAACGAGACGATGCCGTCGCTGAGTACCAGTTCCGAGATCAGTCCGTCGGTCGTCTCCCACAGCAGTTCGGCCGAGACGGGGGCGATTGTCGCCGGTGCCGTGAGCGGATTGCCGAGGTAGTCGGTGAAGCTGCCGCCGGGGATAATGCCTTCGCCGCCGTTGCCCATTACGGTCGCATCGAAACTGCACCGCGCCTCCTTGTCGACGATGTAACAGTTGGCCGTTCCCTGTGCGCTGAGGTTGAGCGCCGGGAGTTCGTGGGTGATCTTGACTTCTCCTTCCGCGGGAGTCTCGCTGTCGGTCGCCGTGAACTGATCGAGCGGAAGCGAAACGGAGATGGCGCTTCCTTCCGGACTGGACTGGGCGGGCCGTTTGTTGAAAAGAAACGTGTAGCGGTCCGTGCTGACGAGATAATACATGTTGGCGGCCTGCGTCAGGTCGCAGGGAGCGAGGCCGATGGTAAATTCGATTTTATCGGCCAGCGACGGGGCTTCGTTGAACGTGTAGGTGATGCTGTTGGACGATCCCCGGAGCTGAGCGTCGGGATCGGTCAGGTCGAAGTCGCATGCACCCGCGAAATTTACGCCTTCGGCCGTAATCTTGATGGAATTGACCTTTTCGGAAGCGTATTTTCCTTCGGAGGTGAAGTCGAACGAGAGCTGCGCCGTGGCGGCCTTTTTGCGGAAAACGAACTGCGATTCGCTGGCCGCTTTGACCTCTTCGCACCGGGCGGTCATGATGTTGTTGGCGCCTGCCGTCCGGGCGTTCTGCATGGTGCTGATGACGATCGGAGCAATAAATCCGTTCATGGCACTTACGGCAGGATAGACGGCGTAAAGGGGCGTTTGTTCGAAATCGAGCGAACCATTGAATTTTCCGGTTGCGGTGCCGATGCCGGTTGCGACGTCGAATGTGCCGGCGTGCAGGCCGTCGGTGACGGTAATGGCATCGTCGATGAGCCAGACGGTCGCTCCGGTTTCAGCGACGCCGGTTCGCGTCGTCGAACTTTTATCCGTGACGCCTGCCTCCGGAATGATCGCCGTAAGCCCCGAAAGCCGGTTGCCGAATCCTGTCGTCGGGGGAACCTGCTGCGTTTGCTCCGGGTCGTCCGAACAGCCGAGGAGTGCCGTGCAGACGGTGAGCGTTAGAAGTTTTCTGATGGTCATGGTTGCGGTTTTTAGGTGTGTCGGTCGTTATTTGTAGATCGGTCCGTAGGTCGCGCAGGCGCGATAGTCAGAACCTTCCGGGTCGGAGCCGAAGGCGCCCCATGCCGAGGGGCGGAAGAGCCGGTCGGCGTCGAGGTTGTGCATGGCTACCGGAATGCGGAGCATCGCGGCCAGCGTGGCGAGGTCGGCGCCGACGTGTCCGAAACTGATGGCGCCGTGGTTGGCTCCCCAGTTGTTCATCACCGAATAGACGTCGCGGAAAGCGCCGTGGCCTGTCAGGCGGGGGGCGAACCATGTCGTCGGCCACGTGCGGTCGGTGCGCTTGTTGATGATCTCGAAAGTCTCGTTATCGACGTTGACGGCCCAGCCTTCGGCGATCTGCAATACGGGGCCGAGTCCTTTCACGAGATTCAGACGGCACATGGTCATCGGCATTTCGCCGCGGGTGAGGAAGTGCGACGAGAATCCGCCGCCGCGCATGTATTCGCGTCCTGCCGGGTACCATGTCGTGGCTTGGAGACATGCTTCCGCCTCTTTGTCGGATATCTCCCAGAATGGCTTCATTGCGGGATTGCCCGCCGCATCGGACTGCTGTCCTGTCGCGTCGAGCGTGCAGGAACCCGAATTGATGAGGTGGATGATGCCTCCTGCGGCGCGGCCCGTGAGCCGGCGGCCCGTGACGCGCTCGACGGCTTCGGGGGACCAGAACGTGCGTACGTCGGCGAAGAGCTGCGCCCGGTTGGTCAGCAGGTGCAGCAGGAGCATCGAAGCGCCGTTGAGCGTGTCGTTTTCCGTAGCGAAGGTGATGGCTTCGCGGATGCCGTTCCAGTCGAACGACGAGTTGAGGATCGCTTCCGGGAAGTCGCCGTCGGGTCGGAAGTCGGTCCACTGGCGCTGCCCTTGGAATCCGCCTGCAATGGCGTTGTGTCCCATGGCCTCCTCTTCGAATCCCATTTCGGCCAGCTTCGGATTGCCGTGCATCAGGTCACGGAAGATGAGTGTCATCTTTACGACATATTCCCAGACGACGTCTTTCTGTTCGCGCGAATAGACCAGATGTGCGGGGTTGCAGTCGCTGCCTTCGTTGGGCTTGCAGTATTTCTCGACCCACTCCATGGCGCGGGCGAATTCCTCCTTGTCGTAGATGCCCAGTTCGATGCGGCGTTCGATCTCCGAGCAGTCTACCGCTTCATTGCGCATGCCGAGGTACTCCTGAAAGAAATCGGGGTCGGGCATAGAACCTGCGATACCCATCGACACCGAGCCGATCGAGAGATAGGATTTGCCCCGCATCTGCATGACCGCGACGGCGGCGCGGCCGAAACGCAAGAGTTTTTCGCGTACGTCGGCGGGAATCGTATCGTCGTCCATATCCTGTACGTCGCGGCCGTAGATGCCGAAGGCGGGCAATCCCTTTTGGTTGTGCCCGGCCAGTGCCGAAGCCAGATAAACGGCGCCCGGACGCTCCGTGCCGTTGAAACCCCAGATGGCTTTGGGGGTGAGCGGGTCCATGTCGATGGTTTCGGCGCCGTAGCACCAGCAAGGGGTGACCGAAAGGACGGCGCCTACATTGCTGTCGCGGAATTTGTCGGTGCAGGCCGCGGCTTCGGCGACCCCGCCGATCGTGGTGTCGGCGATGACGCATTCGACGGGCGAACCGTCCGAATAACGGAGTTCTTCGCTGTAGAGACGCGCTACGCGCTGTGCCATGCCCATGGTCATTGCTTCGAGCGATTCGCGGATTCCGCCGCGGCGGCCGTCGATGATCGGACGGATGCCGATTTTAGGGTGTGAAGTGGTCATATTCTGTGTTTTTCAGATTGTTTGTTCGTGTCGGCTATTCGGCTTCTCGGCGGCGGTTCAGGGTCGTGAGCAGGAAGCCGGTGAGGAAGATGACCGTCGTGCCGAAGACGATCGTCAGGTAGGTGTGCAGCGGACTGTGGAAACGGTAGAAGGGCGAACCTTCGTTGATCAGCGGCGAGAGACTCATCCACGCGATGGTCAGCAGTCCGAGGATCACGGCGACGACCGCGTGGACCCGGCGCACGGTCTTGCAGACCACGCCCAGCAGGAACAGTCCGAGCATGCCGCCGCTGAAGATCGACGCCAGCTTCCACCATGCGTCCAGCACGCCGTCGATGCGCATCATCAGCAGCCCGACGACGATGCCGAGCGTGCCGACGACGAACGAGGTGGCGTAGAGCGTACCCATATTCTGCTTTTCGGTAAGCTCCTTTTTCGAGAGCCGTTTGGCGAAGTCGGTCAGTACGATGGTCGCCGAGGAGTTGATGCTCGTGGCGACGGTAGACATGCCGGCCGAGAAGAGCGATGCGACGACCAGTCCGGTCAGTCCGGTGGGCAGTCCGTGGACGATGAACCACGGGAAGACCTGATCGGACGGCGTGCCGGCGGGAAGCAGTTCGGGCCGGGCCGTATAGTAGGAAAAGAGCGCCGTGCCGATGTAGACGAAGACGAGCGAGACGGGGATGTAGAGCAGACCGCCGAAGAGTGTCGATTTCACGGCTTCGGCCGTCGATTTGGTGGTCATATAGCGCTGTACGTAGTTCTGGTCGATGCCGTAGTTCTGCATATTGACGAAAAGGCCGTAGATCAGCACTACCCAGAAGGTCGGTTCGGTCAGCGACAGCGAGAAACTGCCGAGGCTGAATTTGCCGTGTGCTGCGGCGATTTCGAACAGCTGTCCGGGGCCTTCGGGCATGGTGAAGGTAAGGATCGCGGCGCAGGCGAGGGCACCCACGATCAGGATGATGCCCTGTATGGCGTCGGTCCAGACCACGGCGGCGATACCGCCCAGCAGCGTGTAGATCAGGGTGGCGATTCCCGTGCAGATGATGATGGTCTGGATGTCCCAGCCGAACATCGTGTTGAGGGGCAGGGCCAGCAGCAGCAGGATCGAGCCGATGCGCGCCAGCTGCGTCAGCAGGTAGCAGACCGCCACGTAGCAGCGCGCCCAGTAGCCGAAACGCATTTCGAGGTAGTGGTAGGCCGAGACGCTGTTTACGCTGCGGTAGAGGGGAATGAATACCTTGGCGGCCAGCCATGTGGCGATAGGAATCGAGAGACTGAATACAAAGGGATTCCAGTTGCCTTTGTAGGCGTCGCCGGGCAGGCCGAGAAAACTGATGCTGCTGACGAACGTGGCGAAAATCGACATGCCCACGACCCATGTCGGCAGCGATCCTTCGGCGGCGGTGAATGCGGCCGCGCCTTTGCGGCTGCGGAAGTAGAAGCTGCAGCCGAAGAGGGCGACGCCGCCGACGAAGATGAAAAATACGAGGTAATCGAGTAAGGTTATCTCCATGAGGGTTGGTTGTTATGGGTTATACGTTGCAGTTGGCGCCCAGCGCTTCGAGTGCCTGACGAATCCGGGCGCGCTCCTCGGTGCGGAATTTCCGGTAGGGGTACGAGAGGTAGTCGTCGCAGACGCCCAGCAGCGAAAGTGCGCATTTGACGCCTTTCAGGTAACTCGATCCGTATTTTCCGACGGTATAGACCGATGTGCTGATCTGCATGATGCGGCGCTGGATTTCGCGGACGCGGGCGATGTCGTGGGCGCATGCGGCGTCGTACATGGCAACGTAGAGTTCGGGAAAGATGTTTGCGCCGCCGTTCACGCCGCCGTCGGCGCCGAGCAGGACGCATTCGCCCGTCAGTTCTTCGGGCCCGACATAAAGTGAAAAGTCGGGATTGTCCCCCAAGTGGTAGAGGAGTGTCTGGAAGTAGGTCATGTTGGCCGAGCTGTCTTTCAGTCCGACAATGTTCGGATGGTTGGCCAGCGTCTTGACGGTCGCCGGTTCGAGGAAGACCTTGACGTGCGACGGCATGTTGTAGAGGTAGAGCGGTAGAGGCAGGGCGTCGGCAAGCGCCGTGTAGTATTCGATCAGCTCCTGCTGCGAGGGGGCGAAATAGTAGGGCGGGGCGGCCACGACGCCGACGGCGCCGCATTTGGCGGCATGTTCCGCGAGCCGGATGCTTTCGATGAAGGCGGTGTCGGTGACGCCGACCAGCACGGGTACGCGTCCTGCGACCTGACGGCATACCAGTTCGACGAATTCATAACGCAGCCGGTAGGTCAGGCTCTGGGCTTCGCCCGTCGTGCCGAGCAGGAAAATGGCGTGGGCTCCGCCGGCGACGAGGTGTTCTGTAAGGCGTACGGCGCCTTCGCGGTCGAGTTCGTCGTCGCCCTTGAGCGGGGTAATCATCGGGGGAATGATGCCCTGAAGTTTGGTAGGGTGCATGGTGAAGGGGTTTAGCGATTTTTAGTTGATTCGTATATTTTATTGTAAATCGTTTTAGCCAATCGGCAAAAAGAGGGGTCATTCCTCGATAAGTTGCGAAATTTCCGTTTCCCGGCCGGGTATGCCGCTCTCGACGATTTCGGGCGTCAGTACGATGCGGATGCTGTTGATCGGCTGGTCTTTCTGTTCGATATTCTTGATCAGCAGGTCGAGGGCTTCCGTGCCGAACTGTTCGATCGGCTGCCGCACGTAGGCGACGGCCGTTTTGTAGATGTCGAAGGCTTCGTTGCTGTCGAAACAGGCCATGGCGAAGTCCTGCGGAACGCGCCAGCCGTTGCGGAAAATGGCTGTCAGTCCGTTGGCGGCCAATGTGTTGGTGGCGAATACGAACGCTTCGACATTGCGCATCTTCGCATCGCGGACGATCTCGTCGATTTTGCCGAGTTTGTCGTGACGCAGGTGATGGATGTTGATCCGGTCGCTCAGGCCGGCTTCCGTCATGCAGAAGCGGTAGCCCTCTTCGCGCTCCCTGATGTTGGACAGGTTCATCGAATAGGAGATCATTTCGATCCGCGTGAAACCCTGACGGATCAGCGCCTGAGTGGTTTCGACGCCGGCGCGCCGGTTGTTGAGTACGACGCTGCTCAGTTCGGTGTCCGGCACTTCGCGGTCGAGCAGTACGACGGGGATATTCTGCAGGGCGACATTGCGGATAATTTCATCGGCACCTTCGCAGGGGACGATGATCAGTCCGTCGATGCCCTTGTTGCGGAAAACCTCGATCAGGTTTTCGAGTTTCTGCGGATTTTCGTCCGTACTGCCGAACAATACGGTATACTTATGTTTATATGCGCGGTCTTCGATGCAGCGGGCGATGTCGGCGAAAAACTTGTTGGAGATGTCCGATACGATTACCCCGATGGTGTTCGTCTTGCCGCTGCGAAGCGTGCGTGCCGCATTGTTGGGCTGGTAGTTAAGCTTTTCGGCGACCTCCAGAATCCGTTGCGCCGTCTCTTTGTTGACGCGGTAGGTGCCCTTGCCGTCGGCTTTGTTGTTCATGACGAATGACACCAGTGCGATCGAAACGCCCGCTTCGGTGGCTATGTCCTTTATGGTTACTTTGCGTGTCCGCATATTTTTTGCGATTTTTTGTGATATCCCGGAAATTCTCTTACCTTTGCAAAGGTAATTAAAACGTTTTAACAAACAAATTTTTTGCGATTTTTTTATGCTGCGACGTGATATGCAAACTCAGACCAAGTATGTAATAGGAGTCGATTTCGGCAGCGATTCGGTGCGCTGCCTGATTGTCGGCACGGCCGACGGGGCGGAAATCGCATCGGCGGTGGCGGCGTATCCCCGCTGGAAAGAGCGGCTTTACTGCGATCCCTCCCTGAATCGCTACCGTCAGCATCCGCTGGACTATATCGAATCTTTGGAGCAGTGCGTGCGCAGTGCGTTGGAAAAGTGCGGCAAAGAGGTGGCGGACAATATCTGCGGCATCTCTTTCGACACGACCGCTTCGACGCCGGCGCTGACCGACGAGCGGGGCGTTCCGCTGGCCCTGCTGCCCGAATACGCCGAAAATCCCGATGCGATGTTCGTGCTTTGGAAAGACCATACGGCATTGGCCGAAGCGGATGAGATAAACGATCTGGCGAAACGCTGGGAGGTCGATTATACCCGTTACAGCGGTGGCGCCTACTCCTGCGAATGGGTGTGGGCGAAGATGCTGCACTGCCTGCGCAGCGATCCCGCATTGCGTGCGAAAACCTGTTCGTGGGTCGAGCACTGCGATTGGATATGTGCACTGCTGACGGGCGACACGAAGCCCGAAACCATTGCCCGAAGCCGTTGTGCGGCAGGGCACAAGGCGATGTGGCATGAGTCGTGGGGCGGTCTCCCGTCGCCCGAATTCCTCTCGGCGGTCGATCCGCTGCTGGATATTTTCCGCGGGCATCTCTATACCCGGACCGTTACCGGTGACGAATGTATCGGCGGGTTATGCCCCGAATGGGCCGCACGGTTGGGACTGCGGCCGGGGATTGCAGTCGGCGTGGGAGCTATCGACTGTCATGTGGGCGCTGTCGGGGCGGGAATCGTTCCCGGAACCTTGGTAAAGGTGATGGGGACTTCGACTTGCGACATCGTGGTCGGTACCTACGGCGAAGTCGGGGACCGTGTCGTACGGGGCATCTGCGGTCAGGTCGACGGCTCGGTACTGCCCGGATATGTCGGATTCGAAGCCGGACAGGCTGCTTTCGGCGACATCTATGCTTGGTTTCGGCGGATCATGGCGTGGCCCTTGAGCCGGATCGCGCAGGGGGACGAAACTCTTGAGGAGCGGATACTCGGCGAGCTGACGGCCGAGGCCGAATCGCTGCCGCTGACGACCGGAGATCCGGTCGCGCTCGACTGGCACAACGGACGCCGGACACCGGATGCGGACCCCCGCGTGCACGGAGCGATCGACGGCCTGACGCTGGCGACCTCCGCTCCGGCTGTCTTCAAGGCGTTGGTCGAAGCGACGGCTTTCGGTTCCCGCGCCATCAACGAGCGGATGCTCGAAGAGGGGGTGCCGATCGACAACATCATCGCTATCGGAGGCATCGCGCGCAAATCTTCTTTCGTGATGCGCACGATGGCCGACGTGATGGGCATGCCGATCCGGGTGCTGGACAGCGATCAGGCCTGTGCGCTGGGGGCTGCGATGTTCGCGGCCGTTGCGGCGGGCATTCATGGGTCGGTTGCCGAAGCGCAGCAGGCTATGCGCCCCGGTTTTTCGGCCGAATATCGTCCCGATATGGAACGGCATGCAATTTATGATTATCTTTATGCGCGTTATCTGAAACTCGGAGCAGCGCGTTAAATGACGAAGCGGTTTTTCCTGCTGGCGGCCCTCGCGGGCGTGTGGAGCGTGTCGGCGCAGAACGGCACGCTGCACCTGCGTCTGGTCGATCGCGTTACGCGGGAACCGGTCGTCGGGGCCGTGGCCGAACTGCGCTCGCAGGCCGATACCGCCCGGACTCCGTTTTATGCGGCTTCCGACATTGACGGGGCGGCGCTGTTGCAGCGTGTGCCGGCCGGGGCGTGGCGGCTGCGCGTGACTTCGCTCGGATACGAGGCTTTGGAGCGCGAGCTGCGGACTTCGGGCGGGAAAACCGATCTCGGAACGCTGGAGATGTCGCCCGGCGCCGAAGCGATCGAGAGCGTGGTGCTGGAGGTGCCGGCACTGAGGTCGTCGATTCGCGGCGATACGCTGAGCTACCGGGCCTCGGCCTACAAAGTCACGTTCGGAGCCGACGCCGGGGCGCTGATCGGCAAGATGCCGGGGCTGGAGGTGGCCGACGGCGTTATCGAAGCGCAGGGCCGGACCGTGCAGCGGGTGTTCGTGGACGGGCGCGAATTTTTCGGCAACGACGTGATGTCGGCAGTCCGCAACATTCCGGCCGATATGGTCGAAAGCATCGACGTCTACAATTCGCAGGGCGACCAGTCGGAATTTACGGGCGTGGACATCGGCGACGGCTATACGGCCATCAATATCGTGACGCAGCCCGACAAGCGGCGCGGCGCTTTCGGCCGCCTGTTCGCCGGGTACGGAATCCCCGACAAATATATCGGCGGCGGCAATATCAATATCTTCGACCGGGCGCGGCGGCTGTCGGTCATCGCGCTGGTGAACAATGTCAATATGCAGAATTTCTCGTCCGAGGATATTCTGGGGACGACGGAGCAGGGGCAGGCCAACGCCCGCAGCGGCAGCGGCAACTTCATGGTGCGGCCGCTCGACGGCGTCTCGACGGTGCAGGCCGTGGGGGCGAACTACAGCGACGAGTGGGGCGAAAAGGCCAAGATTACGGCCAGCTATTTCTTCAACCGGGCCGACAACCGCAACGAAAGCCTGACCGACCGGCAGACCTTCACCTCTTCGGAAAAGCTGGTGCTGTACGACGGCGCGACCGATGCGCGGATCGAAAATGTCAACCACCGCTTCAATTCGCGTTTCGACTACAAATTCAACAACCGCCATTCGCTGATGATGCGCACGGCGTTCAGCGTGCAGGATTACCTGCTCGACAACGAGACCTTTAGCCGTACCGACAACAAATTCGCGGACGACGACATCCGCTTCGTGAACCGCCGCCGCAACTTCGCGCACAACGACAATTTCGGGTACAACGTCTCCAACAACCTGATTTACCGTTACCGGCTGCCGGGCAGCAAGCTGCGCAGCCTGACTTTCGGCGTCGGCGGCCGATACAGCGGCGGGGAGCAGTTCAGCCTGCCGCGGCAGTATACCTTCCGCGATCCGGACGACATCGAAGCCGATACGACCGATTACGACGCCCGCAATATTTCGCGTACGAACCGGGAACAGCCCGGCTATTACGTCAGCGGAAACGCGGCCTACACCCATGCGTTCGGCCGGCGTTCGCGCATGAGCGCCGATTACCGCGTGACTTACGCCGCCAACCGGGTGAACCGCCGGACGGTGCTTTTCGACAATAAAACCGGGATGTTCGGCCCGGAACCCGATCCGCGCCAGTCTACGGATTACGATTACGACTACCTGACCCAGCGTGCGGGGCTTTCCTACCAGTATCTTTTTAAGAAGACCAAGGTCGCGGCGTCGGTCTATTACCAGCATGTCGATTTCGGGGGCGACTACACGCTGCCCGTGCCGGACAGGACTTCGGCGTCGTTCGACAACATAACCTACAACGTGGTGGGCAACATCCACTTCGATCGCAGCAACCTGCTCAAGATCGATGCGTCGTCGCGCACGCGGAATCCCCGTGCCGCCGATCTCCAGAGCATCGTCAATACCACCAACCGGCAGCATGTCTTTGCCGGAAATCCGGGGTTGAAGCCCGTCTATACGCATGATCTTTCGGCGCAGTATATCCGTTCGAACGCCGCCAAGGGCCGCACCTTCACGTTTGCCGTGCGGTTTTCGGCCAGCCCCAATACAATTGCCGATTCGCTGGTGATCGACTCGCCGCATTTCGTCATCGTCATCGACGGCGACGGCACGGAGCTGGGGGAGGGCAACCAGTTCGTGCGGCCGGTCAATCTGCCGGGATACTGGAACCTGCGCACGACGCTCAGCTACGGTTTCCCGGTGCGGTGGCTGCGCAGCAACCTCAACGTCAGGGCCGGAGTTACGACCGGGCGTATTCCGAGCGTCATCAACGGAACGCGCAACCGCCTGAACGGGGATTCGTACGACGCCGGGCTGACGCTGGGGAGCAACATCTCGGAGAGCGTCGATTTCAAAATCGGCTATACGGGCTATTACAACGTGAGCCGCAACAGTTCGCAGATACGGACCGTGGACAACGTCTATGTCAGCCAATACCTCACGGCCGACCTGAACTTCGTGGTGCGGCAGCGGATCGTGCTGCGCGGCAGCGCCGACTACAACTATTACAAGGGAATCACCGACACGTTCCGCGAGGAGCGGCTGATCTGCAACCTGCAGGTCGGATGCAAACTCTTCCGCAGGCGGCTGGGCGAGGTGACCGTCGGCGTCAATGATCTCTTCGACCAGAACGACACGACTTTCCGCCGCACGGTGACGGGCACCTACATCCGCAACGTCTCGAACCTCGGTCTGGGCCGCTATTTCCTCGCCCAGTTCTCGTACAACCTGCGCCTGTTCCCGCGTCAGGGAGCCGCCGTGACCCGCATCTTGCAGCAGGGGGTGGAATAAACACGCCGATCAGAGTTTTTCGACCGAAAAACCGGATGCCGGAGTCGTATTTCCGGATTTTATCGCTATATTTGTTCATACATTTAAATAAAGTAAGAATAAATGAGGCAGAATCATCTCTCTCCGGCCCTCCTCTGCGGAGTTGCGGCCGCCGTTCCCGCGGCATGCGCCGCGCAGCAGGGGGCGGGCGGCAGGGAATCCGGGCGGCCCAATATCGTCTATATCATGACCGACGACCATGCTTATCAGACCGTCGGCGCCTACGGGCATCCGATTTCGCGGCTGGCTCCGACGCCCAATATCGACCGGCTGGCGCGCGAAGGGATGCTTTTCCGCGAGGCGTTCGTCGAAAACTCGATCTCGGCGCCTTCGCGGGCGACCCTGCTGACCGGCGTGTACAGCCATCGTCACGGGCAGACCACGCTCAGCTACGGCATTATGGATACGACGCTGGTGCATTTCCCCGAACTGCTCCGGGCCGAGGGCTACCTGACGGCGATCTTCGGCAAATGGCACCTGAGCGTCGAACCCAAGGGCTTCGATCATTACGACCTGCTGTGGGATCAGGGGGAGTATTACAATCCGGTGATGCGCACGCCCGAAACCGGCGGCAGGTACGTCCGTCAGGAGGGATACGCCACCGACATCATTACCGACCACGCTTTGGCGTGGCTCGACGCGCGCCGGGACGACGACGCGCCTTTCTGCCTGATGATCCACCACAAGGCCCCGCACCGGAACTGGATGGCCGACCTGAAGTACCTCGATCTGTACGAGGATGTCGAGTTCCCGGAGCCGGAAACCCTTTTCGACGATTACGCCACGCGCGGCGACCAGATGCGCCAGCAGCAGCTGACGATCGACCGCCACATGGGATATGCCTTCGATTTCAAGGTGGAGGAGCTGAAGGACGAGCCGACTCTGCAATACATTCACGACAGCTGGGATATCGCCATGAGCACGCTGACGCCCGAACAGCGCCGCGTGTGGGACGACTCCTACGGTCGTAAGAACCGGGACTTTCTGGCCGACCGTCCCGAAGGGAAGGAGCTGCTGCGCTGGAAGTACCAGCGTTACATACACGATTACTGCCGCACGATCCGTTCGGTGGACGACCAGATCGGCCGGGTGCTCGACTATCTGGAGGAAAACGGCCTGATGGACAACACGCTGATCGTCTACACCTCCGATCAGGGATTCCTGCTGGGCGAACACGGTCTCTACGACAAGCGTTTCATGTACGAGGAGTCGTTCCGCACGCCGCTGATCATGGCGTGGCGCGGGCATATCCGTCCCGGTACGGTCTGCCGGGAGCTGGTGCAGAATATCGACTATGCCCCGACGCTGCTCGACGCCGCCGGCGTCGGGGTCCCGGACGGAATGGACGGCGTTTCGCTGCAACCCCTGTTCCGCAGCGGAAAGGCGCGCGGCTGGCGGACGTCGCTCTATTACCAGTATTACGATTACCCAGCCGTCGGCAGCGTACGGGCGCATTACGGCATCCGGACCGATCGTTACAAGCTGATCCATTGGTTCGGTCCGGGGGCGGACGGCGATCCCGATATCGACTTCTGGGAGCTGTACGACCTGCGGAAAGACCCCTGCGAGGTGCATAATGTTTACGAGGAGCGCGGATACCTCCCTATCCGCCGGGAGCTGGCGCGGCTGTTGGCCGAAAAACGCGGCGAGTTGGGAATCAGATAGTTGGTTTGCATGTCGGTTGATAAGGACATCCGGAAAATCCTTTCCGGATGTCCTTGCTTCATGTCCGGTCGTAAAATACGTTTCCATGTATATGTTGTCTGTCGTTCCGGTCGCTGTATTTATGTGAGTACATTGAAACGCTCCTATTTTGCTATCGGTCCCCGATTTGCGGTCGTATTGCGGAATGGACGCTGCCGGAAAATATCGCATGTGCATACTATGTATAATCAAATAAATGTCGTATATTTGTATTACGATAATAAATAGCGCAATGAAACTTCGACTCGACCCGAACTCTACCCAGCCGCTGCATCAGCAGGCGGAGGAGCTGCTGCGCACAATGATTCAGCAGGAGGAGTATAAAAAAGGCAAGCTGATGCCCAATGAGGTGGAACTCTCCAAAGAACTGAACATATCCCGCAATACGCTTCGGCAGGCCATCAACCGGCTGGTTTTCGAAGGGTTGCTTATCCGCAAGAAGGGTTACGGCACGACTGTTGCGCCGCAGAACGTGATGAGCAACGCCCGCAACTGGATGAGTTTTTCGCAGGAGATGCACGCGCAGGGAATGGTGGTGCAGAATTTCGAACTGCATATCAGCCGCAAACACCCTTCGCAGGAGGCGGCTGCGTTTCTGAACGCTCCCGAAGGAACGAAACTGCTCTGTCTGGAGCGTTTGCGCGGACGTCCGGGACTGCCGTTCGTCTATTTCATCTCCTATTTCAATCCGGCGATTCCGATGACGGGCGAGGAGGATATGGCCATGCCGCTGTATGAGAACCTGCAGAAGAATTACGGCATCGTCGTCAAGACTTCGCGCGAGCAGATCTATGCCCGTGCGGCGAGTCCCGATCTGGCCGACAAGCTCGACATCAGCGAAGGCGCGCCGATTCTCGTGCGCAAGCGCTTCGTGCTCGACGTAAACGACAAACCCGTCGAATACAACATCGGCTATTACCGGGCCGACAGCTTTACCTATTCGATCGAGTTCACCAACGATTGACGGCGCGGCGGCTGAACCCGGCGGTGCGCAACTGAGACGGCAGGATGCAGGTCTGCGGTGCGCGGCTGAAATGGCGGCGCGGCCGAGACAGCGGGATCGGTGTCGGATGCGGCCGAAACGGCAGTGTGGCTGCAACGGCGGGGCGGTGTCCGGTATGGCTGAATCCGGCGGTGCAGAGACAGACCGGGCGCAGGGTTGGTCTGTAAGACGGTCCGGAGTGTCGGACTCGGTCTTTGCGGCGGGGCGTTCCGTAGGGAGGTTATGGACTGCGGAGCAGGCCGGTAGACAATACGAATAAAGGCGGAACATAGTTCCGCCTTTATTCTTGTCCGTATCTCCGGGGTTATTTCAGACCCCAGCTCTTGTTGGGTTCGGGTCCCATTTCGAGAACCAGCTCCCCGCCCTGCAGCAGCTCCGAAGCCGGGAAGTGGAACGTGTCGAGCTATCTGCCGTTCAGGCGGGCGCTCTGCACGTAGATGTTTTTGCGCGAAGCGTTGTGGGCCTTGACGGTAAACTTTTTGCCGCGGCCGTAACGTTCGCCGAGGTCGATCGTCACTTCTTCGAAAATCGGGCTGGCGATTTCGTAAACCGGATCCACGCGGCATCCGCCGTCGGTCTGGAACAGACCGATCGAGGTCATGATCGCCCATGCGCTCATCTGTCCCTGATCCTCGTCGCCGAGGTAGGCGTTGGCGATGCCGTAACCGTAGTAGCGGTCGAGGATCGAGCGGCTCCAGCGCTGGGTGTTCCACGGCGTGTCGGCGTAGTTGAACAGGAATGCGAAGTGCATCGACTGCTGGTTGCCCTGCACGACGGGGTGGTCCCAATACTGGTCGTTCGGGGCGTTGTAACGCCACGCCTCGTCCTGATTGAAGCCCCAGAGCAGGCGGTCGGTGAAGCGCTGCTTGCCGATCTTCTCGACCAGCGCCGGGACGTCCTGCGGCACGAAGAAGGTGAGCTGCCATGCGTTGCCTTCGACGTAGTGCTGGTTGGCGCCGCTGCGGAAGGGATCGAAGTTTTCGAGCCATTGGCCCTTGCTGTCGCGCATGTGGCAGTATCCCTCGTCGCTGATGACGTTGCGCCACCAGTAGCCGCGGTCGTTGAACGTGCGGTAGGTCTCTTCGTCGCCGAGCGCCTTGGCCAGCTGGCCTACGGTCCAGTCGTCGTAGGAGTATTCCATCGTATTCGAGAAGCGGCCCTTGTCGTAGGGGACGTAGTGGTGTTCCATGTAGGCGGTCAGGTCGCGGTTGCCGGCGAAGCCCTTGAATACCTTCTGCGCCGGGGTGGTCTGCATCTTGACCGAGGCTTCGAGCGCTTTCTTGGCGTCGAAGTCGCGGATGCCCATCTGCCATGCGCTGACGATCAGCGGAATTTCGTGTTCGCCGACCATGACGGGAATGTAGTTCATGCCTGCGGGGCCTTTGGCCAGCCAGCCGTTGGCGTCGTACATCGCCAGCTGCGAATTGACCCAGCGGTTGCTCCATTCGGGCGTCACGAGGTTCCAGAACTGGTTGAGGTTCCAGAACGTGTTCCAGAATGCGTCGCAGCCCAGCATGACGTCTTCCGAGGGATCGGCCACGGTGTGCACTTTGCCGTCGGTCGAAACCCACTGGCCGTTTACGTCGCTCCACGTATTGCGGCTGCAGATCGCACGGTACATGTTGTTGTAGAAACGGACCTTTTCGAGCCGGTCGTTGGTCTTCACAGTCAGGCGGCTGAACAGGTCGTTCCATGTGTCCACCTGATTCCGGCGTACGGCTTCGAAATCCCAGCCGAACGGTTCGGTGACTTCGGCGGCGAGGTTCTGCGCGGCGTTTTCGACGCTGACGAGCGAGATGCCCGAACGAACCTGCACGACGGGATTCCGCACGGGATCGAACTCCACGAACAGGCCTGCGTATTTGCAGGGGCCGCTGCTGAGCTCCCGGATGTCGTTGGCGACGACGTCGTCCTTCCAGCTGCCCACGCGGAGGATCGGACGGTCGAATTCGACGACGAAGTGCAGTACGTAGTCCTGATCGGCGTCGTGGCTCCATACGCCCGGCGAGAACTGGTGGCACGAACCCTCGATGCGGCGCTCTCCGACCCGCTTCACCGAGACGTTTTTGAGCTGGATGCCGTACTCGGTTTCGGGATGCAGCTCGATCAGGATACGGCCCGTGCCGCGGTCTGCGGGGAAGGTGAAACGCTCGAAGCCGCAGCGCGTCGTGGCCGTCACTTCGGCCTTGATGCCGTAGTCGGTCAGGTCGGCGCTGTAGTAGCCGATATCGGCCCGCTCGGTGCGTTTGTCGATGCGCGAGCGGTAGCCTTCGTCGGGCTTCTGTTCGTCGCCGACGCGGGTTTTCAGCTCGCCGTTTGCGGCCATGATGCCCAGTCCTCCGAGCGTCCACTCGTGGATATGGCTGAAACAGCCGATATTCTCGAACGAGGGCTGGTAGCCGGCCTGCCATCCCGTATTCTGGTTGTCGGGGCTCATCTTGACCATGCTGAACGGCATCCACGGTCCCGGCGCGATCATCCAGCGCGAGTGGGCCGTGCCGATGCGCGTATCCACGTAATCGGCCGGCGTCTGGAGCGTTTGCGGCGTGCGTACGACGCTGCCCCGTGCTATTTCACGGCCGTCGCAAAGAATCCGGTAAGCGCTCTTTTTGGCTTTCTTCACCTGCGGCATCGGGGCTTCGAGCTGGTAACGGCCCGTTTCGATGCGTTGGTTCAGTATCTCTTTGTCGTCGAGTTCGACGCTGAGCGCGGGTGCGCCTTCGAGCCATTCGAGATCGACCAGCAGGGGCTGGACGCGTCGTTTGCCGTCGGCCAGTTCATAGGGAGCGGCCTCGATGTTGCGGATGAAGAGCTGCTGCGGCTGTTCCACGTTCGTGCCGGCAGGGCCTTCGAGGCTCACACGGTCGAAAAGTATCCACGAGCCTTCCAGCACGGTGATCGTCACCTCGTTGCCGCCGGCCTTGAGTACGCCGGGACGGATCGGGATTTCGAGCCGGCGGGGCGTCGCTTTGGCGAGGTTGCCCGTGATCGACAGCGTATCGACGATCTTCTCCATCTGGTTGGGCTTGCGCTGGTCGGCGACGCTGAGTCCCGGAGCGTCGAGCTGGAACTTGGCGTCCTGCGTATTGACCGAAACCTTGACCAGCGGTAGGAAGTTTTTGGCGTAATCGAGCAGATCGACGACGAGCGTGCAGGTTCCGTCGGAGGGAATCTCTTTCAGTCCGAAGAGGATATTGATCTGATGTGTGCGCCAGCCCGACGTGGGCCATGTGCCGCCCCACGTGTCGGCAGGTCCGGGCAGGACGTAGGGGAAATCGGCGGCGGGAACGGAGTGCCCGACGAGGAAATATTTGTCTTCATAGCCGAAATCGTTGGCGAGGAAGTCGCGGAAGCGGTCCGGAGCCAGTGCGAATTCGGACGCCGACCGGTCGGCCTGTCCCACCGTCCATATAACCGAAGGAGATTGCTCCGCAGCCGTTGCCGCCGTGGCGAGAAGGCATGCTGCAATTCCCGAAAACAATGTTTTTCTCATGGTTTGGGTTTGTTGGTTGATTAAATGTTCATACAATTTTGGCGTAAAATAAACAAAATTTTCGTGCAAATGCAAATTTCAGCTCTTTTTTGCCCGAAAAAGTTGAATTTGCCGCTGCTTTATGGTTTTTATTGTAGGTACATATGCGCTTTCCCTGCCGTCTGAAACAGTCGCCTGCCCGGTGTTTACCTATTATTATATACGGAAAAGGCGGTTGTTGTCCGGGCTTCGCTCTCGGAATGCGAATATTTTGTCCCTGTCGGACAGGCTGCCGCACGGCTGTTTTGCGCGTGACGGCGGTCGGCGTTGTGGTTTCCGACATCGGACATGCCCGATTGTCCGTCGGTGCAAAACCCGGTCGTGTCCAAGGCGTTAAGCCTCCCGCCGGAATCTTTGGCCGCAGAGGGTGCGGTATGTTTCCGGTATGTATTTTATTGTTTGCACAATAATATATCTGGCATGTCCGGTCTTTCGGAGCAGAGCGTACTTGATACGTTTATTTGTATTTAATATATTGAAATGTAGTGCTTTGCGTCTCTTGTTTGGTTGCGTGGTATGGAGTGTATGAAAAAATATTTGAAATTTTTTCGCTTGAAACAGACAGAATACGGAAAATATTTTTACATTTGCGATGTGGTAATGTATGGACATATGTGAAAACAACCTGACATATGTCTTTCCGGCCCGCCGGATACGTATAACGACTAACCTGTAGAAATGAAGAAGTTACTCCTTTTATGGCTCCTGACGCTGGCGACGACCGTCGCCGTGCATGCGCAGCGTGTCGAAATCTATCGTCAGTTACCCTCCGATCAAATTACGGCATCGGCCAGTTCGACGCTCAGGGGCTCGTCCGCCACGGCTGCGGTCGACGGCGCCGGCATGCGGGGCGACCTGCACGAAGCCAACAATCTGGGGCATGGCATGTGGGTGTCGCAGGCTTCGGCCGAAACGGTGCGTTACAGCCCCTCGACGCGCGAAGGGGTAGTGTGGTTCCTCTGTCAGGTGGGCGATAAGAATTCCCCCCCCCGTCAAATCGACCAGATCCGCATATGGAATCATAACCAGAACGAACACACCCGCCGCGGGCTGAACAAAGTATATATCGAGTATTCGGCCGACGGCCAAACGTGGCAGTTGCTGCCCGACGGACGGCTCGACTACCATGTCATTCCGGAGTCGGTGGGGCGCAATCCCGAACCGGCCGACCTTATCCTGAACACACCGGGCCTGAAAGCCCGCTATATCTGTTTTACGGCAGCTGCCGGCGGCGAGGGCAACCACTACGACCGCAACGATCCGGTCGTCATGCGCGAAGCGGCCGACATGCACCAGAATCCCGATTATTACGGGCTGGCCGAAATCCGTTTCTATACGAAGGAGCGCGCCGACGTACGCACGCTGGCTCCCGTTTCGGAGCTGTCATTCGCGGCTTCGCAGGGCTATCTGAAAACGCCCGAAGGGCCGTCGCGCGAATTCACCCTGCGCTTCGACAATCCGATATATGCCGGGGCCGACCTCGCGTTCGAATGCGGCGGCCGTACGTGGAGCGCCGAAATCGCACCTTCGGGCGTCGGCGTCGTGCGTTACGACGGCCTTTTCCCGGCGGGATACATGGAGGAGACGGCGAAGCTCGTCGTGCGTCTGACGAGCCGTCAGGGAACCGTCGAAAAGCGTTTCGAAGTGCCTGCCGCCCGTAAATGGACCGTCAATTTCCTCTCCCATTCGCATCAGGACATCGGCTACACGCACCGTCAGATGGACGTGATGAAGTTCCAGTGGCGCAATCTGGAGCGTGCGATGGACCTCGCCGAGCGGACGAAGGATTATCCCGAAGGCGCCCGTTACCGCTGGAATACCGAAGCGACGTGGGCGATCGCCGGGTATCTCGAAGCCTATGCCGGAACCGACAAGGCCGCACGGCTGATTCAGGCCGTACGCGACGGCGTAATCAACATCGACGCCCCGCTGGGCAGTATCCTGACGGGCATCTGCCGGCAGGAGGAGCTGATGCACATGTTCGACGACGCGCACCGGCTTGCCCGTGAAATCGGCGTGGAGGTGAATACGGCGATGATGAGCGACGTTCCCGGACAGGTCTGGGGACTTGCCACCGCCATGTCCAAAAACGGCGTGAAGTACTACTCGCCGGGTCCCAATTACGTGCCTTTCTACGGAAAGATCGGCAACGACCGTGCCGCGGCCCTGCACGTCGAATGGGGCGACCGGCCCTTCTACTGGCTGTCGCAGTCGGGAACCGACAAGGTGCTGGTGTGGCAGGCCGGACGCGGCTATTCGTGGTTCCACGGCTGGCTGGCCGGACGCCTTTCGGTGTGCGGGGTGGAGCCGATCTGGAACTACCTGCAGGAGCTGGAGACCGACGAATTTCCCTATAACACCTGTTACCTGCGCTACACGGTCCACGGCGACAACGGACCTCCCGACGAGCTGATGCCCGACGTGATCCGCGCGTGGAACGAGCGTTACGATTCGCCGCAGTTCCGCATCACGACGACCAAGGAATTCTTTACGGCATTCGAAGAGCAGTACGGCGAATACCTGCCCACCTACGGGGGCGACATGACCCCGACGTGGGAGGACGGCGCCTCCTCGACGGCCCGCGAAACGGCGATGAACCGCGAGAGCGCCGCCCGTCTGACCCGTACCGGAATTCTCTGGAGCATGCTTTCTCCCGAAAGCGACTATCCTGCCCGTGAACTCGCCGAGGCATGGAAGAACGTGCTGCTCTTTTCCGAACATACGTGGGGCGCGTCGGCCAGCGGTCCCGATCCCTACTCGCAGTTTACGAAAGACTTGTGGGCCGGCAAGAAGATGTACGCTGACAGTGCCGACGTGCAGTCGCGCCGTCTCTGCGACGAGGCGATGGCCGGCATAACGGCCGGCGAGGGATATGTTCAGGTGCTCAATACGAACCTCTGGCCCCGTACGGACGTTGTGACCGTGGCGGCCGACCTCACAGGCAAACGGCTGCTCGCTCCTTCGGGAGAGCCGGTCGCCGTTCAGCGCCTGCACGACGGCGGCTGGATCTTCCTTGCCGAAGAGGAGCCCGCGCTTTCGTCGTCCGTTTACCGGATCGTTCCGGCCAAAACTTCCGCGAAGGCGAAGAAGAGCCTTGAAGCTCCGGTTTCGATGATCGGCGGCAACGTGCTCGACAACGGGCTGGTGCGTGTCGCGGTCGATCCGGCGAAGGGTACGATCCGCTCGCTGAAGGCTGCGGGCGCCGATTACGAATATGCCGCAGGCGAAGGACTCAACGATTATATCTATTCGGGCCGCATTGCCGCCGATCCGCGGGGCATCGACCGGGTGACGCGCGTCGAAGTGCTCGACGACGGCCCCGTCGCTGCGACCCTGCGCATCGTCTCCGACGCTCCGGGCTGCAATGCCCTCTGGCGCGACGTGACGGTTTACAGGGGACTCGGCCGCGTCGATATCCGCAATACGGTCGACAAGCAGGATATTTTGGAGCACGAAAGCGTGCGTTTCGTCTTCCCGTTCAACTTCGCGCATCCCGAAATCACGATGGACCTCGCCATGAGCGAGATGCACCCCGAACGCGAACAGCTCGCGGGCGTCAACAAGCACTACTATTCGCTGCTGAACGGCATGGCCGTCGGCGATCTGGAACACGCCGTATGCCTGACTACCCTCGACGCGCCGTTCGTCGAGCTGGGCACGCCTTCGGGCGAAGATTACCGGCTCAATCCCCGCCACGGCTACGGCTGGTGGCCCTCGGCGCAGATTTCGCCCGTGGTCTATTCGTGGGTGATGAACAATACATGGCGGACGAACTACAAGGCGTCGCAGGGCGGCGTGGCCAGCTTCCGCTATTCGTTGCAGATCAGCGATCCGTTCGATCTGAAACTCAAACAGCGCGGCGCCGAACGCGAACAGCCCCTGATCGCCGTCGAGAGCGGCAGGCCCGAACCTGTCGGCCGGCTGTTCCGGCTCGAAGGCCGCAACCGGATCGCCGTGTCGGGCATCGCGCCTTCGGCGGACGGGACGGGCTATATCGTGCGTCTGCAGAACATGGGCGATCAAAGCGTGCATTCCGCATTCGTCTGGGGCCGGATGAAGGCCCGCCGGGTGAGCGTCTGCGACTACCGCGAACAGCCTCTCGCACCGTTCGACGACCGCTCGTTCTGGATGAAGCCCTTCGAGTACCTGATGCTCAAAGTCGAAACCGAATAACTCAAACTACCTATGAATAGACTCTTTTTATCCCTGATTTCCTTGGCGGCCTGCATGAGCTCCTGCACGTCGCCCGAACCGCTGACCGACTATGTCGATCCCCGTATCGGAACGGCCCATTCGCGCTGGTTCTTCTTCACGCCCGCGGCGGTGCCGTTCGGCATGGCGAAACTGGCGCCGACCACCGACGGCCACCTCGGAAATCCCGGCGGCTGGCAGGCCGTGGGCTACGATGCCCGCCATACTTCGATCGAAGGTTTCGCCAATTTCCACGAATTTCAGGTGGGCGGCGTGGTGATCGCCCCGACCGTCGGCGCGCTGCAGACCGTTCCCGGTCCCCTCGACGATCCGGAGGCGGGTTACCGTTCGCGCTTCGACAAGAAAGACGAGGTGGCCCGGCCGGGCTATTACTCCGTACTGCTGAAAGACTACGGCGTGAAAGCCGAACTGACGGCTACCGAGCGCGTCGGTTTCCACCGCTATACCTTCCCCGCTTCGGAGGAGGCCAACCTGATCTTCAACATCGGCACGAAGATGGGCGAAAGCGGTCCTGCGCGCGACGCTTCGGTGACCTTTACCGAGGACGGCCGTATCGAGGGCTGGGTGGTGACCGAACCCGTCTATGTGGACATCTATCAGAAGGGCGCCGTCGTGAAGATGTATTTCAGCGCCGTCGTGGATGCCGAACCTGCGTCGTGGGGCGCCTTCTGCGGCGAGGAGGTTTTTGCCGGTGAGCGGAGCCGTACGGGCGTGGGCGCCGGCGTGTACCTGCGTTTCGATACCCGTGCGCGTCGGGACGTCGGCGTGAAGATCGGCCTGTCGTATACTTCGGTCGAGAACGCCCGCCTGAACATGCAGGCCGAAGCCGCCGATCTGGATTTCGACGGGGCGCTCTTGGCCGCAAACGAAGCATGGGAAGAGGCGCTCGGACGCATCCGCGTCGAGGGCGGCAAACGGGAGGACCGGGTCAAATTCTATACGGGGCTGTTCCATGCCGTGCTGGGACGCGGTCTGGCCAGCGACGTGAACGGGGCCTATCCCGCGAACGACGGAACCGTCGGGCAGATTCCGCTCGACCCCGCCGGCAACCCGTTGCATAACCACTATAATACCGATGCCATTTGGGGCGGATTCTGGAACCTGACCCAGTTGTGGAGCATCGCCTATCCCGAATATTACGCCGACTGGATTTCGAGCCAGCTGCTGGTTTACAAGGACGCCGGCTGGCTGGGCGACGGCATCGCATGCAGCAAGTATGTTTCGGGCGTGGGCACCAACTTTACGGGCCTCGCCATCGCGGCGGCCTACAACTGCGGCATCCGCAATTTCGACGTGGCGCTCGGCTACGAAGCCGCTCGCAAGAACGAGCTGGGCAGCGAAGGCCGTCCCGCGGGAGCCGGCAAGCTGGATGTGGGGCAGTTCGTCGAGCGCGGCTATTCGCCCTATTCGACGGAGCTGCACATGCAGACCACGCCCCGCGGTTCGGGTTTCTCGGCTTCGCATACGCTCGAATATTCGTTCAGCGCCTATGCCGTGGCCCAGATGGCCCGCCAGCTGGGACATGAAGCCGATTACGAACGGCTTTCGAAGCTCTCCGAAGGGTGGAAACTGCTCTTCGACCCCGAAACCAAACTGATGCGTCCGCGCGACGAGCAGGGCCGGTTTATCGCCGACTTCGATCCTTATGCGCCGTGGGTGGGCTTTCAGGAGGGCAACGCCGTACAGTACACCTATTATGTTCCCCACGATATCGACCGTCTGGTGGAGATGGTCGGCCGCGAGGAGTTCAACAACCGGCTTGACAGCACGTTCCTTATTTCGCGCGAAAATATCTTCGGCGGCGGCAAGACCATCGACGCCTTCGCGGGACTGCATACCTACTACAACCACGGCAACCAGCCGAACCTCCATATTTCGGGCCTGTTCAACTTTTCGGGCAAGCCGTGGCTCTCGCAGAAGTGGATGCGCACGATCTGCAACGAATTCTACGGTACGGAGGAGATTCACGGCTACGGCTACGGACAGGACGAGGATCAGGGACAGCTGGGCGCATGGTACGTCATGGCTTCGATGGGACTCTTCGACGTGAAGGGCCTGACGGCTCCCGATCCGTCGTTCCAGCTCTGCAGCCCGCTGTTCGACAAGATTACGATCAGCCTGAATCCCGATTATTACGAAGGCCGCGAATTCGTGATCGAGACCGCGGGCAACGCTCCGGAGAACTACTATATCGGTTCTGCGCAGCTCGACGGCAAACCCCTGACGGGCGTACAGCTGCCTTTCGCGGACGTGGTGCGCGGCGGCCGTCTGAAAATCACGCTCGCTCCGGAGCCTAACACGTCGCTTACGGAATAGCAACGCCAATTAGACCTAATTATAAACCGCTTATGTTGAAAAAGGAAATCTGAATTCCCGGCTCCGGCCGGACCCCGTGTCGGGCTGGAGTTTTTTGAAACCAACTACTTAAAAACAAAACGTATGAAAATTTGTACTAACTTCTTGAACCTGCTGAAGGTTTGTATGTGCGTGGCGTTGGCTTTCGCGGCCCTCGAAACCCGCGCGCAAGGGGAGGCCTTTACGGTATCGGGTACCGTCAAGGATGCTTCCGGGCAGCCGGTGATCGGAGCTACGGTCTTCGACACCACGACCCAAAAAGGAGATGTAACAAGTACGACGGGCAGCTTTTCGCTGCAGGTCGTTCCCGGCTCGGTGCTGAAGGTGAGTTTCGTCGGATACGCCGAGCAGTCGGCCAAAGTCGTAGCCGGAAAGACCACCTATGATTTCGTGCTGGAGAGCGACGCCCTCGAAATCGAGGAGCTGGTCGTCGTAGGTTACGGCACCCAGAAGAAAGCCTCCCTTACGGGAGCCATCTCGGCCATCAACAACGAAGAGATCATCACGACCAAGAACGAGAACGTCCAGAACATGCTGACCGGTAAGGTCGCGGGACTCCGCGTGAGACAGAACTCCAGCGAACCGGGCCAGTTCAATACCTCGATGGACATCCGCGGCTTCGGCGCTCCGCTTATCGTGATCGACGGTGTGCCGCGCGACAACATGGCGCGGCTCGATCCCGAAGATATCGAGCAGGTTTCGGTGCTGAAGGATGCGTCGGCAGCCATCTACGGCGTGAAGGGCGGTAACGGCGTCGTGCTTATCACCACCAAGAAAGGCGACAAGGGCAGGGTCAATATCAATTATTCGGGCAACATATCGTGGCAGCGTCCCTCGAACTTCCCCGACCTCGTGGATGCGGCCGACTGGATGACGCTCTACAACGAGAAATACACGATGCACTCCGTAGACAACATGTCGCCTGTTCCGCAGTACAGTCAGGAGGATATCGCCGCCTACCGCAACGGCGAGAAGAAGTCCTACAACTGGAAAGATGCCGTCTTCCGCAATTCGGCGCCCCAGACGCAGCATACGGTGAGCGCCAGCGGCGGCAACGACAAGGTCACCTTCTATACCAGTCTCGGTTACCAGTATCAGGAGAGCTTCCTGCAGCACACGCCTATTACCTATGACAAGTACACGCTGCGCGCCAACATCAACGCGAAGATCGCCAAGAACCTGACCCTCGACGTCAACCTCGCAGGTCATATGGATGAAAAGAAGATGAGCAACTTCTCCTCTTCGGACATCGTGCGTAGCACGTGGCTCTTCACCCCGCTCGATCCGTTCTACTATGACGACGAGCAGACCATGTACCATACCAAGGACGACAACACGGGCATCGTCAACCCGCTGGCCATGATCGACAAGGACGCCAACGGATACCAGAGCCTGATCAGCCGTTGGTTCCAGTCTGCCTTCTCGCTGCGCTGGGACATGCCGTTCCTGCCGGGACTGTATGCCAAGGGCTTCTTCAGCTACGACTATATCATGAACGACAACAAGTTCTACAGAAAGGCGTTCAATACTTATACCTCCACCGGAGCCGCGACCAGCTTCCTGAAGGGGGACGCACACGATTATTTCGTGCAGCGCAACTATTACGGCAAGGAACATCGCCAGTGGCACGTGCAGGTGGGCTATGACCGCACCTTCGGCCGTCACTCCGTATCGGGCATGCTGCTCTTCGAGGATCAGCACAAGGTGGGCGACAACTTCTACGGCAGCCGCGAAGTGGTGTTGCCTATGGATCAGGTGTTTGTCGGCGACGGCGAAACGCAGCAGTTCAACCAGTCGTCAGGCGGCGGTTCGCTTTACGACTATGCCTACCAGTCGCTGGCCGGCCGTTTCAACTACGACTTCGGCGGCAAGTACCTCGCCGAATTCGTCTTCCGCTACGACGCATCGTCGCGCTTCCCGTCGGGTGACCTGCGCTGGGTCTTCTTCCCCTCGGTATCCGTTGGATGGCGCATTTCGGAGGAAAACTTCTGGAAAGAGTCTTCGCTCGACTTCATCGAGAATCTGAAAATCCGTGCATCGTACGGTAAGACGGGGTACGACGGAGATCTGAATTACGAATTCCTGACCGGCTTTACCTATCCTTCCGGCGGAGCTATCCTCGGCGGCGATTACGTCAACGGTTCCGTTCCCAAGGGCATTGCCAACAAGGATATTACGTGGCAGACCATCAAAATGTTCGACATCGGTTTGGATTTCAGCGCATGGAACGGCAAACTCGGCCTGACCTTCGATTATTTTCGCCGGCATCGTGACGGACTCTATGCCAGACGAAATCTGAGCCTTCCGGGCAGCGTGGGCGCGAGTCTGCCGCTGGAAAACCTCAACAGCGACCGGGATACCGGTTTCGAGCTTGAGTTGAGCCACCGCAACCGCGTCGGCGATTTCTCCTATGCGGTCAAGGGCAATGTTTCGTTCACGCGCCGCAAGACGCTCTACTACGAGCGTGCCGAGTCGGGCAACTCCTACCTGAACTGGCGTCAGAACAACAACGACCGTTTCAACAGCATCTGGTGGGGTTACGGCGAAGGCGGGCGTATCACCAGCTGGGATCAGTTGTACTACAATCCCGTCTATATCGGCCGCGGCAGCGTGATGGGAGACTATCTCTACGAGGACTGGAACGGCGACGGCTGGATCAACGACCTGGACGTACACCCGATCGGCTACACGGATATGGTTCCGATGGTCAATTTCGGTCTGACGATCAGCGCATCGTGGAAAGGAATCGACTTCTCGATGCTCTGGCAGGGGTCGGGCAAACCGTTACATCGTCGCTCGCGAGTTTCTGCAGGAGCCGCTCTGGTCGCGTACCAACGCCATTTCGGAACACATGGACCGCTGGCATCCGGCCGATCCGACGGCCAATCCCTACGATCCCGCCACGAAGTGGGTCGCCGGCGAATACGGCTATACGGGCTCGACGGCAAATCCCAACTCGGAGCATGGGTTGCAGAATGCCCGCTACCTGCGTCTGAAGAATCTCGAAATCGGTTATTCGCTGCCCAAGAAGTGGCTGACGAAGGTGGGTATCGAGAATGTCCGGATCTATGCCAGCGCCTACAACCTGCTGACGATCACCGGTCTGGATTATCTCGACCCGGAGTTCTACATTCATCCGTCGGATGGCGGGGCCAGCAATATGGGATACTTCTATCCGATCAACAAGACCTATACTATCGGACTGAACGTCAAATTCTAAAAAAGCAAAAAAATGAAACGTCTGAAATATTATCTCCTGATTCTTTGTGCGGGCGCATTCGCCGCGTGCACCGATTTGGATATACCGCCGAAAAATATCTTCAATGAAAAGGATATCTTCGGCAACGTCGAAGGGGCGACGAGTTACCTCGCACGCTTGTACGGCGTCTTGCCCATGGAGGATTTCCGGTATAGTTTCGAACACGGCTTCGGCTATTCGGGCGCCATGTACCGCCAGATGTGTTGCGCCACGGGCGAAGCCGTAGGCCGCGACACGCAGGGATTCTTCGCCGAACCCGGCAGCAACATGTGGGACGCCGCTTACAAAACGATCCGCGAAATCAACCTGCTTATCGAGGGGCTTCCGAAATACAAAAGCGGATTTTCGGACAGCGATTACAATACGGTCTTGGGCGAGGCCTATTTCATCCGCGCCTACGTGTACTTCGCAATGGTCAAGCGTCTGGGCGGCGTTCCGAAGATCGACTATGTGATCGATTATCCGGCCAACGCGACGCTGGAGGATACGTGGACTCCCCGTGCCTCCGAAGAGGAGTGCTGGGACTTTATCGGACAGGACCTCGACCTGGCTATCGCCGGCCTGCCCGACAAGAACGATTCCGGCCGTGCCACCCGCTATGCCGCCGCAGCCCTTAAGTCGCGCGCCATGCTCTATGCCGGCTCGATCGCCAAGTACAACACCGTCAGCGAAGAATACCTCGGAAAACGCATCTGCGGCATTCCTGCCGAACGGGCCGTTGATTATTTTGAAGCGGCTTACAAAGCCTCGAAGATTGTGGACGAGGGCGGTTATTCGCTCTACAAGGCCAAATGGGCTGCCGGTAATCGCGACGCTCAGGCCGAGAACTTCGCTGCGCTGTTCCTCGACGAAAGCAGCGCCAACACCGAGACCATCTTCGCCCGCTATTACAAGGAGAAATTCCTGACGCACGACTACGACAACTCGGTGCAGCCGCGCTCGACCTCGACGGGCGGCAACGACTCGGAGGTAAGCCCCACGGTCGATTTCATCGAGATGTTCGACGGCGTCGAGCTGGATGCCGACGGCAAGTTCGGGTTCCTCGACGAAAACGGCTATTACAAGCTTTACGACAACCCGATGGACGCCTTCGCCAACGCCGAGCCGCGCCTGCTGGGTACGGTCATCCTCCCCATGTCGAAGTTCAAGGACCAGTATATCGAAATCCGCCGCGGTCTCTACACCGGCAAGGTGGAAGAGGGCAAAGGTATCTCGCGTCTGATCAAGGAGGGCGAGACCGCGGCCTACGAAACGCTGGGACTCAAAGACGTGCAGCTGACCGGAAACTTTAACGGCGGTCCTGCCGTCCAGCTCAAGACGCCCTATACTCCCTATCCGGGGGCTACGCCCGTCACGTCAATGCTCATCACGGGTCTCAACGGTCCGGTGAACGGCTGGAACTTCGGCAACATCGGCGGCACCTACCTGCGCAAGTACCTCGATCCCGATCTGGAGAATAATTCGGGCGGCAAATCCACGCAGCACTGGATCGACATCCGCTATGCCGAGGTGCTGCTCAACCGTGCCGAAGCCGCCTACGAGCTGACTCAGCTCGGCAAGACGACCTCCGAAGACGGCGACAGCTACCGCGACGAGGCTTTCCGCTGCATCAACCTCATCCGCGAACGCGCGGGCGCCGATCTGCTGGCATCGGCCGCCGATCTCAATTCGGTCGATATCGTACGCCGCGAACGCCGCAAGGAGCTGGCCTTCGAGAACCAGACCTATTGGGACCTCCGCCGCTGGCGCATCTTCTACGACGAGCAGAATACCACGCGCTATCGTATCCTGATGCCCTTCTTCGCAACGGACGTCAACAAGTACTTCTTCGACGTGCGCTTCACCGAGCCGCGGGCCGGGTATAACTACATCTTCACCTACGACACCCGCTACTACTACCAGCCGCTGCCGTCGGGCGAACTGACCAAGAACCCCAACCTCAAGAATAACCCCGGTTTCTAATCCGGACAGCATAAAAACCGATCGATATGAAAAAGTATATATATCTTTTGCTCTTTTCGCTGCCGCTGCTTGCAGCTTCGTGCAGCAAGGACAATTACGACGAGCCGCAGGAGACTTTCCGCGGCAAGTTCATCGACAAGCAGACGGGCGAGCCGTTCCAGACGGCCATCGGCAATACGGGTATCCGTATCCGCATGATGGAGTACAGCTGGAGCGACAACCCCCAGCCCTATGACATGAACGTCAAGATGGACGGTACGTTCAACAACACCAAGGTTTTCAAGGGCGAGTACGGCATCACCCCTTCGGGCGCGTTCGTGCCGCTGGAAGAGGAGCGGATCAAGATTTCGGGCACTGTCGAGAAGACTTGGGAAGTCGAACCCCTGCTGCGTGTGGAGTGGGTCGGAGAGCCGGTGGTGAACGCCGACGGAACCGTGGACGTGAAGGTGAAGGTTTCCCGCGGTACGGACAATCCCGACTATCAGGAGGCGCTGGCCGAAGCATGGCTGTTCGTGAGCGAAAACATGTATGTCGGGGATTTCAGCTACAGCCCCAACTATTCGACCCGTATCTCCGGTGCGGCTATCGGCATGGTGCAGTTCGATCAGGTCTATACCATTCGTACGGGACAGCCGGGAGGTTATAATCCCGCCGGCACGTATACGCCGTTCCCGGCCTTTTCGCGGAAGTATTTCCTGCGGTTCGGCGCGCGGACGACGCGGCAGTTCGACGGTACCAACCGTTACAATTACACGACTGTCAAGGAGATTACCACGATTGCCCGTTAGTTAGGTTCAGGATGCCGGGTTCCGGAGACAATACGTCTCCGGAACTGCGGCGCCCGATAAGGAAAATTTTTACGGATACGATGATATCGAACGACATGGAACGTTACGCCGTCGGCGCTGACATAGGCGGCAGTCATATTTGTTCGGCCGTGGTCGATCTGACGACGGGTGAAATCTGCGGAGAGCCTCTCTCCGGCAAGGTCGATTGCGACGCCGGCGCCGGAGAGATACTCGGCGCATGGGCGGACAATATCCGGCAAAGCATCGCGGCTTCCGGCCTGAAGGCCGTGCGCCGGGTGGGATTCGCCTTCCCCGGCCCGTTCGACTACGAACACGGCGTTTCGCTGATCCGGGGCGTCAATAAGTTCGAGCGGATTTACGGACTCGACATTTCGGAGTCGCTTTTCCCGCTGCTGCTGCGGTCCGGAGCCGAAGAGTTCCGCTATGTCAACGACGCTTCGGCCTTTGCGCTGGGCGAGTGCCTCGGCGGCGCGGCGTGCGATGCCCGGCGCGTGGTGGCCCTCACGCTCGGAACAGGCGTCGGGTCGGGTTTCGTGTCCGACCGTAAACTGGTGACTTCGGGCGATGAGGTGCCTGCCGACGGCTGGGTCTACTGCCTGCCGTTCGGCGACGGAATCGTGGATGAAGCCTTCTCGACGCGCGGAATTATCCGCCGTTACGAAGAGCTGACCGGCGAGACCCTGACCGGTGCGCGGGAGGTCGCCGCCCGGTACGACGCCGATCCGGCTGCGCGCCGTCTTTTCGACGTCTACGGCGAAGAGCTGGCGCAGTTCGCGGGTCCGGTCCTTACCCGTTTCAACGCGGACGTATTGGTGCTCGGCGGAAATATTTCGCGGGCTTATCCGCTTTTCGGACCCGCCTTGGAGCGGCGTTTTGCCGCGGACGGAATCCGTGTCGCGGTCCGCACTTCGGCCCTGCTCGACCATGCGGCCATGATTGGTGCAGCTTCGTTATTTTTATAATTTTAGATATGACTCTTTTAAGAAAAACCACACAGTTTGTACTTCCCGTCGAGAAGCCGGAAACAGGCGTAAACCAATACGACATCTATCCGGCGCACGATCTGGGCGAGGAGAAAATCTTTTGCGATTATATGTCGCTGGCGCGTCGGATCGCCGGATCGAAACGGGTGATTATCGACGGTTACGTCGGCGTACGTTTCGATATTTTCAGCCGAGAACTGAACAAGGCCCTCGAAACGCTCGGCATCCGGCCCGTCTGGTGGAACGCGGGTGCGGCCATGAAGGAGCCTGCCGAGATCGACCGTCTGATCGAACCCTATTTGGGCGGCGACGATCCGATCTTCGGATTCCGAACTCCGCTCCGGCTCGAAGAGTTCTTCGACCGGGAGAAGCTGGACCGGATACGTCCCGACGACGCTGCTCAGATGAATATTCTGATCGGCATCGGCGCTTCGCTTGCCGGCTGGGACGGCCTGCTGCTCTATATCGACATTCCGAAGAACGAGATTCAGTTCCGCTCGCGGGCAGGCAGCATCACGAATCTGGGTGCCGCTGCGGCCGATGCGCCGAAGAAGATGTACAAGCGTTTCTACTTCGTGGACTGGGTGGTGCTCAACCGTCATAAGAAGGCGCTGCTGCCGGAAATCGACGTGATGATCGACGGCCAGCGCGAGACGGAGATTACATGGACCGAAGGAGCCGATCTGCGCCGCGGTCTGGACCGTCTCGCCGGCAACGGATTCCGTGTGCGTCCGTGGTTCGAGCCCGGAGCGTGGGGAGGACAGTGGATCCGCAACCACATCGAGGCGCTGCCGCACGACGTGCCCAACTACGCATGGTCGTTCGAGCTGATCGTGCCCGAAAACGGCTTGATCTTTCGCAGCAGCGGGCGGATGCTCGAAGTCTCGTTCGATACGGTGATGTTTCAGGCCGGCGAGCGGGTCGTGGGAAAGGAGTGCTACGGTCTCTACGGCGACGAATTTCCGATCCGTATGGACTACCTCGATAACTTCGACGGCGGCAATCTCTCGATCCAGTGTCATCCGCAGCGCGAGTATATCCGCAAGAATTTCGGCGAGGTGCTGACGCAGGAGGAGACCTATTACATCCTCGACACGACGCCGGATTCGGTCGTGTACCTCGGTTTCAAGGAGGATATCGTACCGGAGAAGTTCGAACAGGCCCTGACCGAAAGTTTCGAGAAGGGGACGGAGCTCGACGTGAACAAGTACGTCAATGCGGAACCGTCGGCCAAACACGATCTTTTCCTGATGCCTCCGGGGACGCTTCACAGTTCGGGCCGCAACAACCTCGTGCTGGAGATCAGCACCACGCCCTACATCTTCACGTTCAAGATGTACGATTGGCTGGCGCTGGACCTCGACGGCAAACCCCGTCCGCTGAACATCCGCCGTGCGATGGAGAACCTCTGCTTCGACCGCAAGGGCGAAACCGTGAAGCGCGAGCTGATCGCGCATCCCGAATTGCTCGAAAAGGGCGCCGACTGGGAACTCTGGCACCTGCCGACGCACCGCAACCACTCCTACGACGTGCATCGCTACAAGCTCAACACCTCGGTGGAGGTGCAGACCGAAGGAAAATGCCATGTACTGAATCTGGTCGAAGGCGAGAGCGCCCGCATCGAGACTGCAGGCGGCGACAGCTTCCCGATCAGCTATGCCGAGACGTTCGTGGTGTCGGCCGGGGCCGGCTCCTACCGGATCGTCAATACTTCGGGCCGCGAGATCATGGTCGTGAAGGCTTTTATGAAATAGAACCTTTGCACTGTAAAATAAGCAACCCCGTCCGGATTCCGGACGGGGTTGTCGTTTGATGCGTCAGTTACTTTTGAAGCAGGGCGGTAATGGGGTCGGGCGTTTCGATCTTTCCGCAGTCGATCGATGCCAGCAGCTGCCGCCCCCGGTCGGTCAGCGAGAAATACATCTGGCGTTTGTCTGCAGTTCCCAGCTCCCGCCTTACGAATTTCTTTTCTTCGACCGAGCGGAGTACTTTCGACATGTTCGAAGGGGTCAGCCCCAGCAGGTCGCTCAACTCTCCGCAGGAGAGCCTTCCGGCCTTCGAGAGACTGCACAGGGTCATGCCTTCGTTCAGGCAGATTCCGTACAGCCGCTCCAGATTCGCTTCGAACTGGTGCACGGCCCGCTGCAGGTCGCGTATTCTACACAGTTTGTCCATACTCCGGCTTTTTGTGAACGGCCTGCCTGCCGCAGTGCCTGATACATTTTCCGCATTCGATACACTTCTGCGGGTCGATTGCCGGAAGCCCGTCTCCCAGTTGTGAAATCGCTCCGACGGGGCAGACCGGAATCAGCGGACAGCGGTGGTCCTGCGGACAGCGGAGTTCGTCGATCGTAAGCGCCATAGCCCGGTTATTTGTTGAGCAGCACCTTGTCGATCGCCTCTTTCAGCGAAGCTTTGGGCAGGGCGCCCTGCGCCATCTGGGGCTTGCCGTCTTTGGGGATGAACAGCAGCGTCGGGATTGAGCGGATGCCGAATGCGGCTGCCAGTTCCTGCTCCTCTTCGGTGTTTATCTTGTAGATGTAGATGCTCTCCCCGTATTCCGCCGCAAGTTCCTCCAGCACGGGTGCGAGGGCTTTGCAGGGGCCGCACCACGAAGCGTAGAAATCGACGAGGGCGGGTTTGTCGCCGAGGTATTTCCACTCGGTGGGATTGGTTTCGTAATTGGCGACTTTCGTCAGAAAGTCGGCTTTGGTCAATGCGATCGTTTTCATGGTATTCGTTTGTTTTGTGTTGTCATTCTTGTTGTCGGTCTGGCCGTCGGCCCCGGCTGCGAACGTCAGGATGCAGGCGGCTGTCACTAATAGTTTCTTCATGGTCCGTATGGTATTTTATCTTTTCTTATCTTGATAACGATACAAAGATATGATTTATTTTCCAATAAAACAAATTTCCAATGGAAAATAAATCGAGGGAAGTAAAATTACGTTTGTTTCCCGTGACTATGCAAAAATGAAACCGGAAATCGCCTCCCGCTCCGGATTGCGGTTGAATCTATCATCCGGTCGATTCGTATAGAGTGCATGCCTGCGCCTGTCTGTCCTATGAGGCGGCCTTAGTCTTGGGGGCTGAATATATAGGGAACGGTGGAGTGGGAAGACCGATTTCGGTTTACATATCGGTTTAAACAAATGTCCGATTTCGATACGGAAATCGCTCTAAACCGAGACTCGAAGAAGTACGCCGCATTTTTCACCGGCTCTTTAAATGCAAGAAAGAGAGCCTTTTGGACTCTCTTTCCTTGTGACACCGACAGTTGTGCACAATATTGCTTCGCAATTATACAAAAAAGTTTTTGAAAAAGCAAACGCCTAATTTTCAACGTCTAACCCGTTTGCAATTGTCAAAACTTTTTATATTATTTGTTGTCCTACGTGGTAAAATGTTTTACCTATGTTTTACCCGCTGTTTATGTTTCATTAAAATTTATACAATTATGAGAACAGCTATTATTCTTCGTCAGGACAAAACCAATCAAAAAGGAGTCTTGCCCGTGTGTATGCGAATTACGCACGAACGTCGTTCAATGTATGTGACATTGATCCGTGTAAAGCCAGAGAACTGGGATGCATCCCGGGGCATAGTGAAAAAATCCGACTTGCAGCATGAACGGCTCAATAATGAATTACGCAGGAGAATCGCAGAGGTTAACAAAGTCGTTGTATTGTGTGAAGCCATGGAGCCTGAGCGTGGAATCGATGCGGTGCGTGATCGGTTGCATAAAAGAACAACAGCGGATATGTTCGATTATGCGCAGAATTATTTATCGCGTAAAGAAAATACGAGCGTCCGGACATATAATAAATGTCATTCCCACATTACAAAATTTAAAAAGTTTATAGGAAAAGATCAATTTTCGGTGAGCCATTTGACGTATGAACTTTTATTGCGATACGAAAACTATTTGCGGGAGGATTTGGGAAATTCGATCAATACCGTAACGACGAATATGAAGACGCTGAAAGAACTGACCGCGGAAATGTATGAGGAATTTCGTCTGGATACTCGCAATAATCCCTTTCGCAAATATAAAATGAAATCCACACCGACGGAGCGTCCCTGCTTGTCGGAACGGGAATATTTTCGTGTGCGCAATTTAAAATTGATTATGCAGGGGAAGTTATACGATGCACGGCAGTTATTCGTGTTTGAATCCGAAACGGGAATACGTATCAGCGATATTTTGAAATTGCGCTGGCAGAATTATGACGGGCATTATATACAGATCATTATGGATAAAACAGACCGTCAGCTTAAAATACCTGCGAGCGATCTTGTTAAAGAGATATGCGCCATGCGTGAAAGACGATATAGAACGGCAGGCGTTCCCGTCACGCCGGATGGTTTTATATTCCGGGGAATTTTGCCTTATGAGTACGACAGCATGTCAAGGGCGGAAAAAGTCTGTGCGGAAAACTGCGCCGTGGCGCGAATCAATCTTGCATTGAAAAGAGTCGCCGTTTTAGCGCGTGTCAAGAAAAACCTTTCGACACACATAGGAAGACATACCTTTGCGTCGCGGTTGGTTCGTTCGGGGCAGAATATGGTTGTAATTCGGGATTTACTCGGTCATGCCAGTATTCGCACGACGGAAATTTATGCGAAGATCATGCAGTCGCAGATGAATGATGCAATTGATGTATTGAATAAGTTGAATAATCATGGATACAAAAGAGCAGAATAGCAGAGATTGGGGGGATTTATTGCTCACTTCGCAGCAAGTTGCGGACGTTTTGCATGTCAGTTTGCGCACATTGCAGAAATACCGGGATGAAGGACGCCTTAATTACGTTCGTATCAGTCCACGGATAATTCGGTATTATCCGGAAGAAGTTGCCGCATTGATCCGGAAAAGTCATTGTTCTACGTGGTTGAAAGACAATTGCGCACGGTTGTTAAAACTTAAATAGATTACCCTTGTAATCGGGGATAATTCCGAAAAAAATGAGGTTGCACCATGTCAACCTCATTTTTGTATTTTATAAGGACCAAATTTTCGAGCTTTCAAAAGGCTATTTTGCAAAACGCGCAAAAAGACGTTTAATTTATTCACGTATAGCATATTATAGCGTTTTGTTGAAATCAGGTTACCCGTAGCAACCAGTAGAAAAAGGGGTAAAAAGGCGGTTGTGTTTCAGTGTGCATTTGAAATTAAATTTGCAGATACAGCTAATTTGAAACAGATCGCGGCAAGTAATTTAATGTGTGTATTTATCAATACGAAGTACATATATATACAAAGACTGTATAAATCCGTGTCAACCTAATTCTCAGGTAAGGGTTATGCAGGTAGCACTGCGAGCGGATGCGAATTACAGACCCCACCCCTTAAATTGGATTATATTTCAAAATAGCTACGGGTAGTCTGTATAGGTAAGAACGGATTTTTGGAAATCCAGCCATTGTAATTTTTTCTTGCAGTCCCGCAGAAAATTTCTAACTTTGTTTTCAGAACCAATTAAAATTACAATAAGCAGGGAAATTTAAGCAACTGACATATTAAGATAAAGCGTTAGCTTTCATTCTTGCTGTTGAAACTTCGACAATTTCAAAAGTAGACAAGAGTAAAGCGTAAACGCTCACGTTTCACGACGTGGGCTTTACTCATTTATTTGTCTACAAGGTAGTCGAAGACCTCAACAGCAAATAATGGTTTAGTCCACGTTTTTTATTGTCATATTCTAAACTTTAATATATGAAAACAGCAAGTACAATTCTCGGAATTATTGGAGGTCTGTTAGGAATCGTGACCGGATACCTAACTCAAACCGTTGGCGGTATCAACTCGTTTTTTGAGATTGATAATGCAGATACGACAATTGTTATTGGAAAAATAATAATTGCTTTTTCTGTGATAATTCTCGTATTATCATGCTTTATTTTTAAACGCCCGAAACTGTTCGGAATGATTATACTTCCATTTGGAATAGTATATATTCTAATGTCAAATTACATATCCGGATCGTTAATGTTGGTAAGCGGAATTTTAGGAATATTGTCACAACAACAAAACGCATCACAAAACCAAAATGAAGCGAATCGAACGAATTGGACTTTTCTGAAAAAAATCTCATATAAGCGTATTTTCATAGCATTCGGAATTTTACTACTTGCGAGCACTGTTATATTCGGAATATGTAAGGTTGCCCAGCATTATAAAATTATCAACGCTAAGGAAAAAAGTAAAGAGGGACTTGCATTGATTGAAAAGGAAGAATTTAGAAAAGCAATCCCATATTTATTTGATGCGGCAAATTATGGAAATATAAGTGCTCAAATCGGACTGGGGAAGTGTTATTCCAATTTGTTTAAAATGGATTCTTGTTTGATCTGGTGGCGTCGTGCGGCTCCCCAAAGTGATGAAGCTACCTATTATTTAACCGCAATCTATGAATTTGTAATAGAATCCGGTGGTTTTTCAGAATATAATGACGAGGCTTGGGCACACTTGTCACGTATTGCAAAAGATAATAGCAACACCAATACCCAAAGTATTGCTCAGGTTGGATTGGCAAAATCATATCAATATGGACGGGGTGTTAAGCTTGATTATAAAAAAGCACTTTATTGGTATCAAAAAGCGGCTCAGAATGGCCGAGATGAAATATTTAAATTAAACCAAGATGTTCCCGTCGGACATTTCAGCTATAAAGCGTCTGATTTTAAATACAGGGAGTCTGTCGGGAGCAGTTTCTATCGGGAAACAGCCGATGGTCTTTATTTAATTGTGGATATGTCAATAAAGAACATAGATCGAGAAAGTAGATATGCCGTTGCACAATCGTGCTTCTTGACGGATGAGGATGGTTACAAATACGAACCAAACAGTGACGCATCCATTGCATTAGCAATGCAGGGCTATAATACTTTTAGCCTAAGCACAATTAATCCGGGTATTACATCAAAAGGGATTTTGGTATTTGAAGTTCCTCGAAAAGATGATTATTATCTTTTCGTGCCGGGAGGATTTGGGAGTAATAAATATAACCCCATTCTGCTAAAAAAATAATATGCTTGAGACTTTCTCAAATTCAAATAAATCAAGGTGATTTTTGAGATCACTCTTATTGTTAGTTTCCAAAGTTCTGTAATTATATTTCTCAAACATTAATGCTATGTTATTGACTCTGATTTTCATCTTGTCGTTTCTCGCTTTTATAGTGGGAATGATAAATCCCAAATGGGTAATCAAAAAATTACCACAAACCCGAAGCACCGTTGCACTTTTATACATGGGGTTGGTATTAATTAGCTCGGAATGTCTACTGAACAGAGGTTTTGGAGAAACGTTGATCGGGACACTTATTTCATTATCTATACTTGCGTTGATTGTCGGTATATATTCCCCTCAGGCAGTTTTACCGAAATTTGTTCCACGGAATAGGGGAATTGTAATTTTATTTTACTTGGGCTTATCTATTATAATTCCGTCTTTTTGGACTTCGTATAAAGAGTACACTATGACTCCGGAAGAAAAAATGCAGTTAGCCGAAGAGCGTGAACGATCCATAGCAATCCGGGATTCGCTTCTCAAACAGCAGGCGGAGAAATCGAAAATATTACTTCCGGTTGTTACAGATTCTTTGTTGATAAGCAAATATGTTCCGCAATTTGATAGTCTGTATACGGAATTATTAACTTTGGATAAACCATAAGGAATGGAAGTATATTCAGATAGAAGTACATATCACAAAAAGATTCAACATTTGTTATTTGAAGAATGGTGGGATGAAATGGAAAAAGCCGATTCTACGCATACTCAATTCAAGCCGGCAAGAAAGAAATATGAGGAATGTTGCAAAAAGTATGATAAACAATATGCCCGTTATCAAATTTATGGAGATGAAGATTTGACCGAAATTAAATTCTGGGCAGAAAATCGTGCAGAACAGATTCTAAGGAAGATTTGCGTCGATCCTAAAAGTTTAGTAATTGAGCAAGTGCAACATCCGAGAAAAATAAAGACTGGTTGGAAATGCATGGTGATTTATCGTGCAAAGAATGGTTTTGGCGGTTATATGCGGGAATCGTTGACGCTGGTTTTGAAATATAATGCCGATGATGGATTGTACGAATGTATTGATGATATTAATGAATTATGAGCGGATGTCTGATTTTCATACTCTTTGTGGCCTTGTTGTGTTTTGGCCCCGTCGGTTGGATTTGTGCGGCTGTCTTGGTAATTATATTATTGACGCAAAATAAAAAGACAAAAGCAGGGTAAATTACCCTGCTTTTTTTATATTTGTTATAACCGAAACATAATTCCATGATTGACCGAATTAAATTCTATATTGACGATGTTGATATGGAGACCGTAGAAAAAAGATTGGATTTAATTCCTATTGGTGTTGATAGACTTGAAGCAGAAACCTATCTCTCGACCATAAAGAATTTAAAATTTAAATATGTTGGTCGGCGATTAATGGTTGAGGGATCATTGCACCGGTTTGCAAAAGGGAATAATTATTCTTTATTTACAATCAAAGAATCAATCGAAGCCATGCGGACCTTGGTGGATATTATCGGCATCCCTGCTGAGAAATATATTGTATCGAGTATCGAGATCGGAATTAATTTGCAAATGGCCTGTGAGCCGATGCGCTATATACAGATGGTGCATAGTTATTCCGGCAGACCATTTATCCCGATGACGCCGTTATCCGGAACGAGCCATTATGCAGGGACAAAATGTCCTTTATCCGAATATACGTTGAAATGCTATGATAAGACATACGATGCAATTCGGAAAGGCCGCGTTCCCGTCAAGGAACGTCATTTGATTCCGGAAAATATCTTGCGTTTTGAAGTGATGCTGAAAAGGAAATATCTGCGGGCGCACGGGTTTCGGGATTTCAGAGGGACGGGGCTAATGAATTTTCATTATTACAGCATACTCAAACGACAACTGAAAGATTTTTTTGAAAACGTATCGTTCCGAAATTTTTATCTGAAATATGACGAAATATCACAAGATGTCGTAAAAAGATATATCTTTGTAACATCTGCTGATTATCAACTTTATCTGAACTACTTAAAAAAGCAGGTCGGAGAAGTTGAGTATCGAAAAGAGAAGCGTGCGACAATTAATTTTCTGAAAAGAATGGACGCGTATAAAACAGCGCGACTGGAACGGGAAATTAAATCCAAATTCGCAGAAACGCTTGCAGAACTCTAATTAGAGAAAATTGTAAATTTTCCCAGCTCCAATATATTTAAATATAACACAATTTGGATAATGGCAGATGTGCATGACGCTGATACTCGTAGTTACAACATGAGTTGTGTTAAAAGCAAAAACACCAAGCCGGAAATTTGGGTGAGAAAATATTTGTTTGCATGTGGATTCAGATATAGAATTAATGTTAAAAAATTGCCCGGAACCCCTGATATCGTATTACCTAAATACAAAACAGCCATTTTTGTAAATGGCTGTTTTTGGCATGGTCATAAAAACTGTCGTTATTTTGTTATTCCTAAAACGAGGACTGAATGGTGGCTGGATAAGATTAATAGAAATATAGACCGGGATCAGGCAAATATTCTTGCTTTAAAAAAGTCAGGTTGGCGTGTCATTACAATTTGGGAATGCCAGTTGAAACCTGCAATTAGAGATGATACTTTATTAAATTTATCTAAGATTATTCTAACATTAAAGTAGAAAAGATGCCATCTAAATTCTTATCTTTGTAACCATAGAAATGAATGAAGATGAAAAAAAATAATACCCAGCCCAAGATCGAGCCAAAAGATCTTACAGTGGTGGATATTCTGAATAATAAGATTAAAATCAAGGTACCAGATCTTCCTCCCACCGATGAGATGCTTGCTGTTATCACTCACTGGATGCATAACAGCGGAAGAAAATCAGCAAAGGTATATAGTAAGAATTGCAGAAAATATTTGCAAACAATTCTTACTGCATTATATCCTACAATGGATAAAAAGGCGATTGTCCTGAAAAACATACAGGAACTCGGATTATTTTCAGATGCCATAAATATACCATTCCCATCTCCCAAGCGGGTTAAATTTACTTTTATTGATCTATTCGCAGGAATGGGAGGATTCAGGTTGGCAATGCAACACTACGGGGGACGTTGCGTTTTTTCATCGGAATGGAACAAATACGCACAACAAACTTATCTGGCAAATTTTGGAGAGGTTCCATTCGGGGATATTACAAAAGACGAGATTAAAGAGTATATTCCCGACGGATTCGATATTTTATGTGCAGGATTTCCTTGTCAACCATTCTCGATTGCTGGAATTTCTAAAAAGAACAGTCTTGGAAGAGCACATGGATTTCAAGATGAAGCACAAGGAACCTTGTTTTTTGATGTTGCAGAAATTATTCGCAGGAAACAGCCGAAAGCCTTTTTCTTAGAGAATGTAAAAAATCTACAATCACATGACGGAGGAAATACATTTCGTGTAATATCGAACACTCTGCGCGAGTTAGGGTATACGATTCATTATCAAGTTATGGATGGGAAATATTTTGTTCCTCAACATCGTGAGCGTATTATGATTGTGGGATTTCGAAATAATCTTTTTCATGGCGTGGAAAAGTTTAAATTCCCGGAATTAAAAGATGTATCTCACAAAATCCGGAATATCTTGGAACCTGAAGTTGATCCGAAATATACTTTAACAGATAAACTTTGGGTGTATTTGCAAAATTATGCGAAAAAGCATCAGGATAGCGGGAATGGATTTGGCTTTGGTCTTGTTGATTTAGACGGTATTGCCCGGACATTGAGTGCCCGGTATTATAAGGATGGTTCTGAAATCCTTATTCCACAAGAAGGAGGGCTTAATCCGCGTAGGCTTACAACTCGTGAATGTGCCCGTTTAATGGGATATGATGATAAATATATCATTGATGAAGTGTCGGATGTACAGGCATACCATCAGTGTGGAAATTCTGTTGTGGTCCCTCTTATTACAGCAGTGGCCGGAAACCTTGTAAAAGCAATGTTGGAAAATGAAAGACGGTAATCTTGTTAAACTCGCAGTTGAGGCTGTGGGCAGAGCTGATAAGGCATTTTGTAAATTTACGGCAGCTAATGATGCTGGTTCTACCGGAGCGCATCAGGCTGGTTATTATATGCCTAAAAGTGCTTGGTCTTTAATGTTTGACCAGCCAGGAGTAAGAGGCGAAAACAAGGATCGTACAGTGAAAATAAAATGGCAAAAGGATTTTGAAACAGAAAGCCGTTTTATTTATTATGGGAAAGGAACTAGAAACGAATATCGTTTAACACGATTTGGCCGAAATTTCCCCTATTTGACAGAAGATAATGTGGGTGATTTATTTATTCTTTGCCATATTGAAGGGGATTTTTATGAGGGTTACATTCTTTCGGCAGATGAAGATATTGAAGAGTTTCTGGATACATTCGGCTTGAGCCCTACTGAAACTAATGCACTTATAAATAGGAACATTGAATATAGTCCAAAAGATATCTTAACAGGCTTATTCCGGAATATCTTAGAGCGTCATGATTGGTTCCCGGAAACTTCTGTTATGGCAAAATATGCCAAAGATAGTTACATGCAGGCTCATAAGATCAATAAGAATACCATTTGTTCTGAGCCTGATAAACAATTGTTGGCATGGATTGATACAGAATATGAATTATTCCGGGCATTTGAAGCAAAGCTATATGATCCGGTTCTAAAAACAGGGTTTTCAGATATTGAAAGTCTTATTTCTTATTCTAATCAAATTCTCAACCGAAGGAAAAGTCGTGCAGGGAAATCATTGGAGCACCATTTGGAAACAATTTTCAAATTTTGTGATCTGAAATTTGAAACTCAAGTAATAACAGAGGAACATAAAAAACCGGATTTTATCTTTCCTGATGGTGCATCATACCATAATTTTGAATTTCCGGCAGATGATCTGATTTGTTTAGGTGCTAAAACAACCTGTAAAGACAGATGGAGGCAGATTCTCAATGAAGCTGATCGAATTCCTGTAAAACATCTTTTCACACTTCAACAAGGAGTATCTAAGAATCAATTAGCGGAAATGTATAGAGAAAAAGTATGTTTGGTTGTTCCCAAACCATATATTAGATATTTCGACGAGAGTTTTCAAGATAAAATAATGCCTTTAAATGTTTTCACGGGATTTGTCAAAGCAAAACAAAATAGACTTTAATATAAAAAATTGGCGAATCGCATCATCTCCCACGCCGTGGCCTGAATAAAATCGACATCCTTGCGGTAGCCTGCGAGGATGTCTGCTTTTGTACGATGCAGGAAATCGTCGATATTTGCGCGTTTCGTGCGCATGGTGCTACAACTTCCGAAGTAAACGATCCGATGCGCTAAAAACCCCTCCAAAACGTCCGCAATCTCGCGTAACGTCACAAGGTCCCGTCCGATCTGTATTTTATTCGGCCTGCCGTGAAAGGCAATGTATAGAATCGTATAATTCCGGTAACGCTCGAACGTGTATTGCCGCAAATATTCGAAGAACTCTTCCCGCGTGTTGCATTTGCGGTAAATGTATTTTATCCCTGCGGCATCCCGCAATATGTCGAGCATCGGGCGCACGCTTTGTTTGCACCGCGGGTTCGTTCTCCAATTTCCCTCTAAACAATAGATATTCCGGGGTAGTTGCTTCTTCATATCCGTATCTCTTTAAAGACTTCGTAAAACCGGGGTAAATCCTGCTCGCGGATAATCTCGTCGTTGTAAACTTCGAGCATCTGAATACTCCGGTGACGGCTGTATTTCGACACCATCAATAATTCCCCTTTATAGGATTTGATTAATTTGGTAATAAAGAAATGACGGAAGCCATGCGTGCTTCCGTCGATCTCCAATTCTGCAAATATCCGTTTTATGATCTCCCGGACCGATTTGGTCGTAAGCCTTTCGCCCCGGCAATGGTTGCTGTCACTGCGGAACAGTGCGCCGCTCCGGAATCGGTAACAATTCAGATATTCCCGCAGTACCCGGACCGTTGAGGGGTGCAAATGAATCGGCTCTTTATCGTCCCGGCTTTTGCCGCGGATGAATGCGGTCTTGTTCCGCAGGTCAATGTCCCCGACATCCAACCGGACGACCTCGATCTGCCGAAGCCCTTGAAACAAAAAGAGAGCGACAAGCGCTCTCAATCTCAAATTTTGCGGGGCAGGCGGTAAGTCGGAACAATACCGTTGTAACTTTCCGATGTCGGCATCCTGCAAGCCCTCTTTGCGGTGCAGTCGGCACTGCGTGAATCCGCGGACATGATCCGTAATTTTCTGCGGAATCAAATTCAACCGATGCAATCCGTCCAAAAAGATTTTCGCCGCAATCAGGTATTTGTTTTTGGTCGATACGCTGAATGTGTCGATACCAGCTAAATACCGTTTATAATCCAAATAAGAATTGCGGTTGATGCCGTGTGTTTCCGCATACCGAATGAAATGCGTGATCCGCACCCGGTATTCGTTGCGTGTTGCATCCGTGACATCCAGTGCGCCGAATACCTCGTTTTTCAGTAATTCCAACCGATTCGACCGAATAATCTCGTTTGTCATGCAGTTTTCAGTGATTTGTTACCGTAAAACTACAAAATAAATTCTATATTTGCAAATGTAAGTGTTTGATAAATAGGTATTTAGAAAATAAAAAATGTTTTACCTATGTTTTACCCGGGGCAAAGAAAAACCGTCGCAAGTTATTAACTTACAACGGTTTACTGATGCGATTTTGTGACACCGACAGGACTCAAACCTGTAACCTTCTGATCCGTAGTCAGATGCTCTATTCAATTAAGCTACGGTGCCGAATTGCGAGTGCAAATATAGGGCGAAAATCCGAAACTCGCAAATTATTGGGCGTAATTTTGTGAAAAAAGATGCCCTGAAAAATCGCATGCCGGCGCATCGGACCGATTGTCAGGGGTTTGTCCGCTGACGATCAACGCATTGCTTCCTCCAGCCGGGCCTTGATATTTTCGCCGCGCAGGTCTCTGGCGACGATAATCCCCTCCGGCGAGATCAGGAAATTCGCGGGAATCGACGAAATGCCGTACATGGCGGCTGCATCGCTTCGCTTGTCTGCACTCACGCCCAGCACATTGATCCATGGCATGTCGTTGTCCGCCACGAACGTTTTCCATTTGGCGGCGTCGTTGTCGAGCGAAACGCCGTAAATTTCCAATCCCTTGCTTTTGCAGGCGGCGTATGCCTCGCGCAGATGCGGGATTTCCCGGCAGCAGGGGCCGCACCACGTCGCCCAAAAGTCGAGCAGTACCCAGCGGCCTTTGCCGACGATCCCCGAAAGCGCCACCGGTTCGCCTGCGGCATCGGGCAGCGTGAGGTCCATGTAGGGTTTGCCGATCTCGGTGTTTTCGGTCGCTGCGACTTTTTCGGCGATTCGCTGCAGGATGGAGTGAGCCTGCACGGCGGCCGGAAATTGCTTCAGACGGGTTTTGGCTGCGGCGATGTCGTTGCCGTCGAATTCGTAGACGGAGAAGAGGTATGCCCCGAAAAGGTTGTCCAGATTGGCTTCGATGCTCTCCGGAACCAGCTTGTTGTAATCCGCATAGAGCGAGTCGGCCGGTGCGTCGAGGGGAAGTTCGCGGAATTTGCGGTCGAAGTCGGCCATTCGCTCGTCGAACTCCCGTTTTCTGTCGTTCAGCGGCGTGCCGGATACCGCGTAAACCCGTCTGTCGTCCGTCGGAACCGTGCGGATGTCGCCCGGTTCGAGGAAGATGACGGCGGTGCCGACGGGGATGCGCTCCTGATTGGCCAGCCGGGCGATCTCCGGTTCGGCGACACGGCCCTGCAGCCGGATCGTGCTGTCGGCGCATACGATGCCGGCGGCCAGTTCCGTACGGCCGCTGCCGATCAGGAATACCGAGTCGCCCGGTTCGAGTCCTGCGTTGCCCGTGATGGAGTAATTCGGACCGCCGCATCCGCAGAGGAGGGCGGCCGTTGAAGCCGTGAGAAGGATTTTCTTCATATATCGTTCGGTTGCTGTCGAAAATTAGGGTTTGCGGTGCGGTTACTTGATCTCCCGGTCGGGGTGCTCCCTGAGGAATTTCTCCCAGCTTTGGGAGCCGCCTTTCGATGCGGCCTTCTTGCCGCCGCCCAATCCTTTGACGCGCTCGTCGCCCATCGCGGCATTGAGCGGATTGGAGATCGTGAAGTGGTGGCAGAGCGCCACGGCCATGCCGTCGGTGGCGTCGAGCCGCTTGGGCGGCTGTTCCAGCGAGAGGATGCGGCAGACAATGGCGGCGACCTGCTCCTTGGCGGCCGATCCGCGTCCCGTGATGCTCTGCTTGATGCGCATCGGGGCGTATTCCGAAACGGGCAGGCCGCGGCTCAGCGCCGCTGCCATGGCCACGCCCTGCGCCCGTCCCAGTTTGAGCATCGACTGCACGTTCTCGCCGAAGAACGGCGATTCGAGCGCCACTTCGCGCGGGGCGTACTGGTCGATCAGCGCCCCGACCCGTTCGAAGATATAGCGCAGTTTGACGTACGGATCCGAAAGCTTGTGCAGGTCGATGTCGCCCAAGACGACCGAGCGCACGCTGCGTCCGTCGATCTCCAATACGCCGTAACCCATGTAGTTGGTGCCGGGGTCGATGCCCATGATGCGGTATTTTTCCGTTGGGGTCATATCGTTCGAAAAAGCCCCTCCGGACGGCGTGTCGCAGTTCGGAGGGGCAGGTTGTACGGCGGTGGTTATTTGCCGAGCAGCTCCTCGACCTTTTTGTAGAGGTCTTCGCCGCGCAGGTTCTTGGCGACGATGTTGCCCGAAGCGTCGATCAGGAAGTTCGAGGGAATGCCCTGAACGGCGTAATCCTTCGCTGCGGGATTGTCGAAACCGTTCAGGTCGCTGACCTGAATCCACTTCATGCCGTTGTCCTTGACGGCGGCGAGCCACTTGTCGCGGTTGTTGTCGAACGACACGCCGTAGATTTCGAAGCCCTTCTTGTGGAACTTGTCGTAGGTCTCTTTCAGGTGGGGAACTTCGCCCATGCAGGGACCGCACCACGAAGCCCAGAAGTCCACGAGCGTGTATTTGTTGGCCGGATTCTCGATCACCGAAGTCAGGGTGACGATCTGGCCCTCGGCGTCGCTCTGCAGGATGTTGATGTAGGGCTGGCCCACGTCGGTGCGCTTTTTCTGCTCGGCGGTGGCTTTCAGCTCCGTCAGCTCTTTGGTCTGCTGCATTTCGGGCGAGAATTTGGCGATCTGGTCGAGAATCTCCTGCCCCGAAAGCTCGTAGGCCATGTTGGGCATCAGCATGACGCCGAAGAAGTTGTCGCGGTTGGCCTCTACCGAGGTGCGGGTCAACTGCTCGAACTCCTCTTCGATCGCTTCGCGCCGCTGGTCGGTGGTCGCAGCGTCGCGGTACTCGGTGATCAGCGCGCGGCTGGCGGCCGTGTAGGCTTCGGCGGCGTCGTTGGCCGGGGTGCCGGTGGTGTGGCGCACCTGCGGATCGTCGGCGTCGCTCTTGATCGAGATCGTACCCGGTTCGAGGATGAGCTGCATGGCGAACGCCTGCGGCTGTCCGTCGCGCGAGTCGAGCAGGTAGTGCATCGCGGGCGCTCCGGCGGGACCGCTGAAGCGGAACTTACCCGATTTCACGACGGCCGAGTCGATCAGGCTGTCCTGCTGGAACAGGTAGACGGTGCCTTCGAGCCCGGCGATGTCGCCTTCGACGACGTATTTGGGCTGCGTGCTGCAACTGCACAGCACGGCTGCGGAAGCTGCGAAGAGAAATGCTTTTTTCATTGTGCAAGAATATTGGTTTATTTTTTGAGTTCTGCCAGCTGTTTTTCCAGATTGTGCACCAGTTTTTCCAGTTCGGGCAGCCGCTTGAAGACCGCCGCCGAACGGTGGTACTGCATGCCGGGCAGCGCCGGGTAGCCGAAGCGCACTTCGCCGTCGGGCACGTCCTTATCCAGTCCGCTCTTCGAACCGATCTTCACGAAGTCGCCGACGTTCACGTGGTCGGCGATGCCGACCTGTCCGGCGAGGAAGCAGTTGCGCCCCACCCGCGAGGTGCCGGCGATGCCGGTCTGGGCCGAGGATACGGTGTTTTCGCCGATCTGGACGTTGTGTCCGATCTGAATCAGGTTGTCGAGCTTGACGCCCCGGCGGATCACCGTCGAATCGGTCTTGGCGCGGTCGATGCAGGTGTTGGCCCCGATCTCTACGTCGTCTTCGATCACCACGTTGCCCAGCTGCGGAATCTTGTCGAAACCGCCCGCGGCGTTGGGCATGAAGCCGAAACCGTCGGCGCCGACCACGGCTCCCGCGTGCAGGATGCAGTTGCGGCCGATCCGGCAGCCTTCGTATACCTTGACTCCGGGGTAGAGGATCGTGCCTTCGCCCACCGTAACCCCCGCTCCGAGGTAAACCTGCGGATAGATCTGGCAGTTCTTGCCGATTTTCACGCCCGCTTCGACCACCGTGAAATCCCCGATGTAGCAGTCGGCGCCCACCTCGGCCTTTTCAGCGACCGAAGCCAGCTTGCTGATACCGCTGCGGCGGGGCTTGGCGGCGTTGTACATTTCGAGCAGTTTGAGCACGCAGGCGGCGGCGTCGTCCACCTTGATGAGCGTAGCCGAGACCTGCTGCGAAGGTTCGAACGAACGGTTTACCAGCACGATCGATGCGCCCGTGCTGTAGAGGAACGTTTCGTATTTGGGGTTGGTGAGGTAGGTCAGCGAGCCCGCCTTGCCCTCCTCGATCGAAGATACGGTGTGTACTTTCGTCTCTTTGTCGCCGACGATGTCGCCGCCTAAAAATCCGGCGATCATTTCGGCCGTGAATTCCATCATAACGATTCTGTTTATAAGTATTTGTTTATGTCGATTCCTTTGGGCATGAACTCCTCCACCGAACGGCCGAACGAAAGCACCTCGCGCACGGTCGACGAGGATATGTCGGCCACGGGCGAGGGGGTGAAGAGCATTACGGTCGTGATGTCGGGGTAGATGCGGTGGTTGGTCGCCTCCATCGTGCGCTCGTACTCGAAGTCGGTGGTGTTCCTCACGCCGCGGATGATGGCGCAGGCGCCGGCCTTCTCGGCAAACTCGCCCGTAAGCCCCGTGTAGATATGGGCTTCGACGCGCGGATTGCCGGCGTAGAGGTCGTCGATCAGCCGCTTGCGGTTGGCGACGGTCAGCAGCCCCGTTTTCGCGGTGTTGTTGCCGATGCCGATGACCACGCGGTCGAAGAGATTGAGCGCTTCGTCTACCAGCGCGGCATGGCCGCGGGTGAACGGGTCGAACGATCCGGGGAAGATTGCAGTCCTTTCCATATCGGACAAAGGTAATAATATTTGGGAATAGGGAGTTATCTTTTCCCGATATTTTGTCCTACCGTTCGATTTTTACGTACTCCGAATAGACGATCCGCGTGTGCGGATTCGACGGGACGATCTCCTGCCGCAGGGCTTTCGTGCCCCAGCGGATGAAGAGAAAACGCCGCGGAATGCGGTGTACGACCTGCCGCAGGGTATCGGCGCTCTCCACGCGGCACAGGACCGAGTCGGCGGTGACGGCGCCTTCGACACGCACCCACGCGTCGCGCCAGCGGAACAGCCGCAGGGTGTCGCGGACGACGAGCGTGTCGCTCAGCCGCACGACGACCGTATCGCGCACCGGGGTCCGTATCTCGACCTTCGTGGCCGTGGCTGTCCGGGCCGCAGCTTCCAGACGGCGGAGTTTGATTCCGAGCCGGCGGATTTCGGCAGCGTCTGCGGCCCGCAGCTCTTCGAATTCGGCGCAGCGCAGACGCAGGGCCTGCACCGATGCCGCTTCTTGCCCCAGACGCGTGCGGTAGCGTTCGATGCCGGCCGCAAGGGCGTGTTGGTTCTGGGTCAGGCGACGGTTTTCGCGGCGGTAGCGGCCGTAGCCGCATACCAGCAGAGCCGTCACGGCGACGGCGTAAAGAAACAGGTATTTTTTCATGGTGAAACGGGTTTTCCGGCGAAGATAGCGCGGGCCGGGCCCGTTCGGTTTCTACATTTTCGGAAACAGCCCGCCGAGCGATTGGGCGACCCGTTCCGCGAGAATCGCCATGCAGGGATGTCCGTCGCAGTGGGCGAGGGCGGTGACGCCCCGGTGATCGACGTAGAAGAGTTCGTCGAAGCGCGGCAGCTCGTCGCGCATTACCGGGCGCTCTTCCAGTTCGAGTCCCGCCGCCTCGACGGCCCGCAGGCCCAATTCCTGTTCGACGCAGGCTTCCGCCGGGGAGACGAACGCCGTTTTGCCCCGCACGGCGAACAGCGGGGCGTTGTCGGCCGTGCGGACGATGCCGTCGCCGTCGCAGCGCACGGCGACCGATGCGCCGTGCAGACGGGCCTGCTGGCGGGCCAGTCCGGCGGCGGCTTCGCGCGCCGAAGTCGGAGCTTCGGGAAACGGCATGTCGTATTGCAGCGTCACGGCGTCGGGCATCAGACTGCGCAGGTCGTATCCCCGGTAGAGCGATATGCCTGCGGATTCGAGCCGGAAGGCGGGATCGCCCGATGCAGGAACGACGATCCGCACGAACTGCGAGAGGTCGCAGTCCGCAGGCGCCGTCTGCGCCGCGAGCGCTTCGATCTGCCGGGCGAGGGGCTGCTGGCGGAGTCCTGCCGGACGGCCGAAAAGTTCGCGCGACCAGCGGTCGAGTACGGCCAGATGCGCCGGCAGGTGGAGAGACCTGCCGCCGAGGATGTGAACGGTCTGGTATAGGTAGACCTCCTGCATCAGAGTAGGAAGATTTTGAGCAGCAGTTCGCGCAGCAGCTCTCCGTCCGACGCTCCGCCGGCGTTCATGCCCTTGCTTTTGGCGTCGTATTCGCGCAGCAGGCCGAGGATGTTGAATACCCTGCGGTTGTCCCAGTTGGCGGCGTTCTGCTTGATCTCGCCCAGTACGTAGACGTTGTTTTTCTTGAGGATGCGCATCAGTTCGGCGTCGGAGGGAAAGGGCATGCCCTTGTGGCGCGCCGTCCAGCGCAGGTAGTTCACGACGAACAGCTCCTTGAACTGGCCGAACAGCGCCAGCACGGTGACCAGCAGCGGGTTGTCCTTGGGGTTGCGGGCGAAGTGCTCGGCGATCATCAGCGCGCGCGCCATGTCTCTGGTCACTACGGCCTTGCATAGCTCGAAGTTGTTGAAATCCTTCGAGATGCCGATGTTGGCCTCGATGTCGGCGTCGGTGATGCGCTTGGTCCCTTCGGGCAGCGATACGACCAGCTTGCCCAGCTCGTTCGAGATTTTCGAAATGTCGGTTCCGAGGTGGTCGGTGAGCATCGAGAGCGCCTTGGCGTCGATGGCGAGTCCCTTTTTGGCGATGAACTGCTGGAGCCACGAGGCGATTTCGTAGTCGCGCGGGCGCACCGATTCGAGCACCGCTCCATTGGCGGCGCAGCCCTTGTAGAATGCCGAGCGTTTGTCGGCGTTCTTCTCCTTGTGGCAGATCACGAGGATCGTCGTGGGCGAGGGTTTCTGCGTGTAGAGCGAGAGTTTGTCCAGTCCGCGCAGCTGCTGCGCCTCCTTGAGGATGACGACCTGATACGATCCCATCATCGGCATCTGGCGGCAGAGGTTGATGACCTGTCCCGCCTCGGAGTCCTTGCCGTAGACGGTGATCTGGTTGAAAGCCCGTTCGGCTTCGCCGAGCACCGTCGTCGCGAGCCGCTCGGCGATGGCGTCGATAAAGTAGCTCTCCTCGCCCATGAGCAGGTACACGGGGGCGAACCGCCGTGCGGCGATCTCCTGCGCCAGCTTTTCGTATGCGGCGACGGAATCTTTGAATTTCAGTGCGCTTTTGGCCATATCTCAGTCATTGGTCCGGCCGAGCCGGATGCGGGGGCGTTTCCGCGTCCCCGCGGCGGAAGGGGCTGAATCGCCGCTCCCGGTCGTGTTATACAATCTCTTTGGTGATGCGCAGCACGTTTTCCGTGTCAGGCGTCAGGCGGTAGCGGTCGTCGATGCGGCGGCCGACGAGCCATACGATCTCGTCGCCCGACAGCAGTACGAACTGCCGCTCTTTTTCGGGCATCGAGACCTTGGCGTCGATCAGGAAGTCGCTCACCTTCTTGCGGCCCGCCATGCCGAAGGGAATGAACCAGTCTCCCTCGCGCCAGCGGCGCAGCGTGAGCGGGAATTTCAGCAGGTCGGCATCGACCTGCGCGATGTGCTCCGGTACGCCGAAGTTCTTGATCGCGTCGATGTCGCAGTATTCGAAGTAGAGCGCCGAGTTGCCGCAGTAACTGCGCGGCACGCCCCGCTCGACGGTCACCATACATGCGTCGCCGGGGGCGATCGGGGCCACGACGATCGTGCCGCGGTCCACGTAGGCGACCCGCTCGCGCGAGTAGAAGCGGCGGCCCGTCATGCCGTGCCTGAGCGAATGGCAGAGCGAGTCGATGACGTCGCCCTTGAATCCGTAGGCCGAGTTGAGCAGTTCGTAGATGACGAATTCCTGCGGGAACGCGGGGTCGATGCGGTCGAGGTGTATCGTGTCCAGTCCGTTCTCGGTGGTCACCGCTTCGCCGCGTATGCGTTCGATGCCGTGGTTGATGAAGAGTTGGGCGTCGGTCAGCCGCGCGATGTTGCGGCGCATGAGACTCGTGAACTTGGGGTTGATCTCCCGGATGCGGGGAATCAGGCCCAGCCGTATCTTGTTGCGCAGGTACTTGGTCGAGCGGTTCGACGAATCCTCCCGGAAGGGGATGCGGTTGGCGACGGCGTACTCCAGAATCTCCTTGCGCGAAGCGAACATCAGCGGTCTGACGACCTTGCCGACCTGCGTCGAAATGCCCGTCAGCCCGCGCAGGCCCGTGCCGCGCAGCAGGTTGATGAAGAACGTCTCGATCGAGTCGTCGGCATGGTGGGCGATCGCCACCACCGTGTAGCCGTGTTCGCGGCTCAGGGCGTCGAACCATGCGTAGCGCAGCCGCCGGGCGGCCATCTCCATCGACTCGCCCGTGCGCTCCATTTCGGCCGCCGTTTCGAAGCGTTTGTTGTAGAACTCGACGCCGTATTTCCGCGCCTCTTCCTCCACCAACACCTCGTCCTCGTCGCTCTCCGCGCCCCGCAGCTGGAAATTGCAGTGTGCCACGCCGACCCGGTAGCCGCTGCGCGTGAAGAGCGACAGCATGACCATCGAGTCCACGCCGCCCGAAACGGTCAGCAGAATGCGGTCGTCGTGCGTTGCCAGATCGTTGTCGGCGATGTATTTGCGGAAAGCTTCTAAAAGTGCCATACGATTAAAATATATTGACTTCGGTGTCTATTTCTATGCCGAATTTTTCGTGAACGCGCATCTGCACCGTGTGGGCGAAGTCGATCACTTCGCCGCCCGTCGCGCCGCCCAGATTCACCAGCACGAGGGCCTGCCGTTCGTGGACGCCGACTCTTCCGCGCTTGTAGCCTTTCAGCCCGGCCTTGTCGATGAGCCAGCCGGCCGCCAGCTTCACCCTGCCGGCGCATCCCGCCGCCGGGTAAACCGGCATGTCGGGCCACTGGGCCTGCAGCTGCCGCGCCACGCACTCGTCCACGACCGGGTTTTTGAAGAAGCTGCCCGCGTTGCCCGTCACCTTCGGATCGGGAAGCTTGGCGCGGCGGATGGCGCAGATCGCTTCGCGGATGTTGCGCAGCGTGACTCCGCCGCGGGCTTCGACCTCACGCTCCACGTCGCCGTAGCCCAGCCGCGGCCGCGGCGTGCGCGAAAGCCGGATGTCCACGGCCGTGATGATGACGCGCCCCCGCAGTTCGTGCTTGAAGATGCTTTCGCGGTAGCCGAAGCAGCAGTGTCCGGCGTCGATGACCATTGCCGAGCGGTTGTCGGTGCAGAACATGTGCACCCGCTCGATCACGTCTTTGGCTTCGCAGCCGTATGCGCCGATGTTCTGCACCGGGGCCGCGCCCGCCTTGCCGGGTATGAGCGAAAGGTTTTCGATTCCCCACAGGCCGCGTTCCACGGCCCATTCCACGAGGTCGTCCCACTCGACGCCCGCATCGGCCCGCACGCGGACCGTGTCGCCCTCTTCGCCGAGGGGCGTGATCTGCCGGGCGACGGGCGTCAGCAGCAGTCCGTCGTAGTCGCGTGTGAAGAGGATGTTGTTGCCGCCGCTCAGCACCGCCCAGCGTTCGGGCACGCCGCCGCTGAAGATCGTGCGCAGGTCCTCTTCGGTCTCGAATTCGGCGAGACGCGCCGCCTGCTGTCCGACGCCGAAGCTGTTGCGTCCGCTCAGGTCGATTTGGTGGAATTCTCGGATCATGCCGTCTGTTTCTGTTTGTTTGTCGTTCGCCCGGTTGTACCGGCGGGCGTTGGGCGCATATATTCTCCGTGCGCCCGTTCCGGAGCGGTCCTTGCGGCGCTCCGGGCGGGATGCCCCCCCCCTCGGCTCCTTGTACAGCGTCGTCCGGTGCGGGCGCGGGTACGGAAAATGTGCAATCTTGCGCAAAGTTAGAAATAATTTAGTAATTTTGGTGAGATGTTTCTCTGAACCGTAAAAAACAAAATACCTGAATACCTATGTTTACACAACAAGATTTACAGCAGATCGAAAAACACGGACTGATCCCCGAAGCGGTCGAGTTGCAGCTGGAGAATTTCCGCCGCGGATTTCCTTTTCTCAACGTCGTGCGCGCCGCCTCACCCGGCGACGGCGTGCTGACGCTGAGCGACACCGAGGCCGCTGCCGCCGCCGAACGTTACGAGCAGGCCGCCGCCGGACTGTCCGTTGTGAAGTTCGTGCCTGCGTCGGGCGCCGCGACGCGTATGTTCAAGGAGCTTTTCGAGTTCGTGAACGACGGCAAGCGCGGCAAGGGGATCGACACCCTGCTCGAAAACATCGGGAAATTCGCCTTCTGGCCTGAGCTGAAAGCCCTGCTTCCGGCCGGCGCCGACGACCGGACCATCGTCAGCGCCATCGTGAACGAAGGACTCGGCTACGGCCGCAAACCCAAAGGACTCGTCACCTTCCACGCCTATCCCGAAGGCGCGCGCAAGGCGGTCGAGGAACATCTGGTCGAAGGGGCGGTCTATGCGGCCGCGAACGGCGTGGCGAAGATTCATTTCACGGTTTCGCCCGAACATATCGAAGGATTTCAGGAGCTGCTGGCCGCGAAGGTGCCTGTTTACGAGAAGCGTTTCGGCATCCGTTACGACATCTCGTTCTCGGTGCAGAAACCCTCGACCGACACCATCGCCGTCAATCCCGACAACACGCCCTTCCGGCAGGACGACGGTACGCTGCTGTTCCGCCCTGCGGGCCACGGCGCGCTGATCGAAAACCTGAACGAGATCGACGCCGACGTGGTGTTCATCAAGAACATCGACAACGTCACCACCGATGCGCAGCGCGGCGATACGATCCGTTACAAGAAGGTGCTGGCAGGCATCCTGCTCGACCTTCAGGAGCGTGCGTTCGAATACCTCAAGGCGCTCGAAGTCGGTGGCGCCGAGCTGGAGCCGATCGTCGAATTCATCGAGAAGCGGCTCTGCGTGAAGCTGCCCGGCAGTTACGATTCGGCCGTGCTCCGCGCCGTGCTCGACCGTCCGATCCGTGTCTGCGGCATGGTCCGCAACGAGGGCGAACCGGGCGGCGGTCCTTTCTGGGTCGGAAACCCCGACGGCACGCAGTCGCTCCAGATCGCCGAATCGAGCCAGATCGGCCCCGACGACCTGCCGCTGATGCGGTCGGCCACGCACTTCAATCCCGTCGATCTGGTCTGCGGCATGAAGAATTCGAAAGGCGTCCGCTTCGACCTGCGCAGGTACACCGATCCTTCGACGGGCTTCATTTCGTCGAAGTCGAGCGGCGGCCGCGATCTGCGCGCGCAGGAACTTCCCGGCCTGTGGAACGGCGCCATGGCCAAGTGGAATACGGTCTTCGTGGACGTGCCCATTACAACCTTCTCGCCCGTCAAAGTGGTGCAGGACCTGCTGCGTCCCCAGCATCAGTAATCTTGGGGTGTGTGACAAGGCCGGATGCCGCATCATGCGGCATCCGGTTTTTTGTCGGGCTTTTTCGGGATTGTTAGGCGTGTGTTGCTTTTTTGGGATGTTAAGGGTGCTCGGCTTTTTCCGGGGTGTTCGGTGTTTTTCCCGGTTTCCCGGTTTTCCCGCGGCGTTCTGCCGCGGGCCGCATGCGGCGGTGGGGGAGACGCTTCTCGGACGGAAGTCGTTTGTAAACGAATTGTTTGCGAATCGGCGTTATCGTAAGATTTGTTATTATGAATCGGGCGGAATTGTCTTTTTGTCGTATTTTATTGTCTTTTTGGTCGGTGCTTGGAGTGCGTGTCGCGGGCGGCTTTTGAAAAAATGGGTTATGACCTGCGTGCGAAGCTATTTTCTTTTGTATCGGGTTTGCCGGGTCGTGATTTATTGCTACCTTTACACAATTAATATTGAAATCACACAAAAAGATACGGTATGACCAGTTCGTTTTTAAAACAGGCGACGGAAGGCAATAAAAACGCGATTCTCAAACAGCAGATCATTTGCCAGTATATCTTCTGCGGGGATTCGAGCATTACGGATCTGAGCAAGGCCGTGAATCTGAGCGTGCCGACCGTAACCAAACTGATCGGGGAGCTGATCGACGAAGGTTTCGTCCACAACTTCGGCGAGCAGGGGACGGCCGGCGGACGACGGCCGAATATCTACGGCCTGAATCCCTATGCCGGGTATTTCGTCGGCGTCGATCTGCGCAAGGATTCGGTCATGATGGCCGTCATCAATTTCAAGGGACAGCTGATCGATGAAACGACGGTCGATTTTCTGATGGACAACGATCCCCGTTCGCTGGACCGTCTTTGCGACGTGATTCAGAATTTCATCCGTGCGCGCAAGATCGCCCGCGACAAGGTGCTGGCCGTCGGGGTGAATATTTCGGGCCGCGTCAATTCGCAGACCGGATACAGTTACAGCTATTTCTTCGTCGAGGAACAGCCGCTGACGATGCTGCTCGAAGAGCGTCTCGGCACGACGGTCTACATCGAGAACGACACCCGTGCCGCCACTTACGGCGAATATATGTACGGCGACGCCCACTCCGAGAAGACGATGCTCTACATCAACGCCAGCTGGGGACTGGGGCTGGGGATGATCATCGACGGCAAGATATTTTACGGCAAGTCGGGCTTTTCGGGCGAATTCGGCCATTTCCCGCTGCTCGACAACGAGATCATCTGCCGCTGCGGCAAACGCGGCTGTCTTGAGACGGGGGCTTCCGGTTCGGCCATGCACCGGATTTTTCTGGAGAAACTCAAGGAGGGACGCGTGTCGATGCTTTCCGAGAAATACAAAAAAGGCGAGGAGATCACGCTGAACGATATTCTGGCCGCGCTGCTGAAGGAGGATGTGCTGGCCATCGAGATTCTGGAGTCGGTGGGGCACACGCTCGGCAAGGCCATCGCGGGGCTTATCAACATGTTCAATCCGGAGGTGATCGTTATCGGCGGTACGCTTTCGGTGGCCAAGGAGTACCTGATGCTGCCCGTGCGCAACGCTATCAACAAATACTCGCTGATGCTGGTCAACAAGGATACGCAGATCAAGCTTTCGTCGCTCGGAGAACGCGCCGGCGTGATGGGTGCCTGCCTGCTGGCCCGAAGCAAGTCGCTCGGCCTGTTCTGACGCCTCTGCTCGCTCTTGTGCACGCCCCCGGAAACCCGCTGTTTCCGGGGGCGTGCGGCGTTATCCGCAGCGGTGCGTCGCCGGGCAGTGCGCTCTGCGGCGTTCCGCGGCGGAAGAGACGGGGGCAGGCCGGAAGCAGCCCCTTCCGGAAGGGTGCGATTTCGGTATGCGAATTGCGCGGAGAGGGGGTTCGGAGCTTGAATTCCAAGGGGTTCTGCGGTGCGTGTTTCTTCCTTTTGTTCTCTATTCTTGTCAAAAAAGGACAAATTGTCGCGGTGCGCCGCTGTTTGTATTATAAACTTTTATATATTTGTATCGCTAAAATGAAAAACAATAATTAAAACTAAATAACGCTATGGAAAACAAACTTCAACAGTTGACTCAGAAGCTCTACGACGAGGGGCTGGAGAAAGGACGCGCCGAAGCCGACCGTCTGGTCGCCGAGGCTAAGAAAGAGGCAGCGAAGATCGTCGCCGAAGCCCGTGCTCAGGCCGAGGATATCGTCAGGAAGGCGCAGGACAAGGCCGAGGACGTCGAAAAAAATACGATGACCGAAATCTCGCTCGCCGGCAAGCAGGCCGCCGCGAAGATCAAGTCGGAGATCGCCGCGATGATCGTTGCCAAGAGCACGGCCGCAGGCGTCAGGGAGGCCGTCATGGATCCCGCCTTCATCAAGGAGATGCTGTTGTCCGTGGCCAAGAACTGGAACGGCGCCGACGCCGGCAAGGTGGAGCTGAAGGCGCTGCTGCCCGAAGCCGACCGCGCCAAGCTCGACGAGGCGTTCGGCAAGAGCGCTCGGGAGCTGCTCTCCGCCGGTATCGAAGTGGGTTATTCCAAGGAGGTGAAGACGGGCTTCAAGGTAGGCGCCAAGGAGGGCGGTTACTACATCTCGTTCTCCGACGCCGATTTCGACGCCCTGCTGGGCGAATACCTGCGCGAGAAGGTTTCGGACATGCTTTTTAAGGCATAACGCGTATGTTCGCAACGGAATATTATTGTCTGGTAGCCGGACTGAAGGAGTACTCCCTCGACGCCGACACCAAGGGTTTCGACGCCAAAGCCATCGTCGGGGAGATTCTCGACGGCGTTTCGGCTTCGGATGCGGCTCAGGTGCGTCTGCTGTACGGCTACTACGATTGTGAGAATATCGCTTCGCTGCGCGCGGGGCGCTCGGCGCACAATCCGCTGGGCAACTTCACGCGCGAGGAGCTGGAAGAGGAGGTGAAGGCTCCCAAGCGCCTGCCCTCCGCCGTGGGCCGCGTGCTGCGCGCCTATGCCGATCCCGAAGGGGAGGACGCCGAGGAGGTCGATACGGCGCAGCGTTTCGAAACCGCGCTGTTCGACGCCTATTACGCCACCTGCAGCCGTGCCAAGAGCCGCTTCCTGCGCGAGTGGTCGGAGTTCGACCGCACCCTGCGCAACGTGACGGCCGCCGTGACGGCCCGTGCCGCGGGCCGTCCGGTCGAGGAGGTGACCGTAGGCGGGGGCGACGTGGTCGAACAGCTGGAGCGCAGTTCGGCCGCCGATTTCGGTCTGCGGGGCGAACTGCCCTACATCGACGCCGTGATCGCCGCCGTGAACGACGAGGCGAATCTGGTCGAGAAGGAGCACAAGATCGACCTGATCCGCTGGAACGAGGCCACCGAGCTGGCGACGTTCGACTATTTCGACATCAATACCATTCTGTCCTATCTGGCGCGCGTCAATATCGTGGCCCGCTGGACGCAACTGGACGCCGTGCGCGGTCGTGAAATGTTCGACCGCCTGATGGCCGAGCTGGACGGCAGGGAGCTGGTGAACAGGATATAGCCGCCGCGCGGCACATGCGGGCGGCGCGCCGCCGGACCGGGACCGGTCTCTCCGGCAGGAGGGATGCGGAGCGGCCGGGAAGTGCGGAAATGCGGTCCGCGACCGGAAAAATGAAAATAAGAAACTAAACGAATATTCATGAAAACTACAGGACGTGTAAATGGTATCATCTCCAACATCGTCATCGTCAAGGCCGACGGAGCAGTAGGCCAGAACGAGATCTGCTATGTCTATGCGGGAGATACCAAGATGATGGCCGAGGTCATCAAGGTCGTAGGCGACAGCGCCTATGTCCAAGTTTTTGACAGCACCCGCGGACTCAAGATCGGCGACAAGGTCGAGTTCGAGGGACATATGCTCGAAGTGACGCTCGCGCCGGGACTTTTGTCGCGCAACTACGACGGTCTGCAGAACGACCTCGAAAAGATGGACGGGCTGTTCATCGAGCGCGGTTCGATCACCGATCCGATCGACTTCGACGCCGAGTGGGAATTCGCTCCGCTGGCCAAGGCGGGCGACAAGGTGACCGCCGCGTCGTGGCTGGGCGAAGTCAAGGAGCAGTGGGTGAGCCATAAGATCATGGTGCCCTTTACCATGGCCGGCAACTATACGGTCAAGAGCGTGGCGGCGGCCGGGAAATACAAGGTGACGGACACGATCGCCGTCCTGACCGACGAGGAGGGCCGCGAACATGCGGTCACGATGGTTCAGAAATGGCCCGTGAAGCAGGCCGTGCGCTGCTACGTCGAGAAGCCGCGTCCGTCGCGCATGATGGAGACGGGCGTTCGCGCCATCGACACCTTCAATCCGATGGCCGAAGGCGGTACGGGCTTCATCCCCGGACCTTTCGGCGCCGGCAAGACCGTGCTCCAGCACGCCATTTCCAAGCAGGCCGACGCCGACATCATCATCATGGTGGCCTGCGGCGAGCGTGCCAACGAGGTGGTCGAAATCTTCAAGGAGTTCCCCGAACTGGTCGATCCCCATACGGGCCGCAAGCTCATGGAGCGTACGATCATCATCTGCAATACGTCGAACATGCCCGTTGCGGCGCGCGAGGCGTCGGTCTATACCGGCATGGCCATCGGCGAATACTACCGCTCGATGGGACTCAAGGTGCTGGTGATGGCCGACTCGACTTCGCGCTGGGCGCAGGCGCTGCGCGAGATGTCGAACCGTCTGGAGGAGCTGCCCGGTCAGGACGCCTTCCCGATGGACCTTTCGGCGATCATCTCCAACTTCTATTCGCGCGCCGGTCTGGTCAAACTGAACAACGGCCAGACGGGTTCCGTGACCTTCCTCGGTACGGTGTCGCCTGCGGGCGGTAACCTCAAGGAGCCGGTGACCGAATCGACCAAGAAGGCCGCGCGCTGCTTCTATGCGCTTTCGCAGGGCCGCGCCGACTCGAAGCGTTACCCGGCCATCGACCCGCTCGAATCCTATTCGAAATACCTCGAATATCCCGAAATCCGCGAATACCTCGACGAGCATATCGAAAAGGACTGGGTGGACCTCGTCTATGCCGGCAAGACCCTCGTGCAGCGCGGCAAGGAGGCCAACGACCAGATCAACATTCTCGGCGACGACGGCGTTCCGGTCGAGTATCACGAACGTTTCTGGAAATCGGAGCTGCTCGACTTCGTGATCCTGCAGCAGGACGCTTTCGACGACATCGACGCCAACTGTCCGCTCGAACGTCAGAAGATGATGTATAAAATGGTGCTCGACATCTGCCGGAAGGATTTCGCTTTCGCCGATTTCGAGGAGTGCTCGCAGTTCTTCAAGGGCCTTATCAACCTCTTCCGTCAGATGAACTACTCGGAGTGGCAGTCGGAGAAGTTCGAAGGCTACCGCAAGCAGATCGAGGAGTATGTGAGTGAAAAAATCAAATAAGCTTTAGACCATGACAACACGAGCTTTTCAGAAGATATATACCAAGATTGACAACATCACCAAGGCGACCGTGACGCTCCGGGCGCTGGGCGTCGGCAACGACGAACTGGCTACCGTGGGCGGCAAGCTGGCGCAGGTGGTGAAAATTATGGGCGAGAACGTGACGTTGCAGGTGTTCTCCGGAACCGAGGGCATCGCCACCGATTCGGAGGTCGTCTTCCACGGCGAACCCCCGAAACTGCGCGTGTCGGACAACCTCGCGGGCCGCTTCTTCAACGCCTACGGCGAGCCGCTCGAAGGCGGTGAGATCGTCGAGGGCGAGCCGCGCGAGATCGGCGGCCCGACGGTGAACCCCTTCAAGCGTATCCAGCCTTCGGAGCTGATCGCCACGGGTATCGCCGGCATCGACCTCAACAATACGATCGTCACGGGGCAGAAGATTCCCTTCTTCGCCGACCCCGACCAGCCCTATAACGCCGTGATGGCCAACGTGGCTTTGCGCGCCAAGGCCGACAAGATCATTCTGGGCGGCATGGGACTCACCAACGACGACTTTCTCTACTTCAAGTCCGTCTTCGAGAACGCCGGTGCGCTGGACCGCATCGTGTCGTTCGTCAATACGACCGAGAACCCGCCCGTGGAGCGTCTGCTCGTTCCCGACATGGCGCTGACCGCCGCCGAATACTTCGCCGTGGACAAGGGCGAGAAGGTGCTGGTGCTGCTGACCGACATGACGCTCTACGCCGATGCGCTGGCTATCGTGTCGAACCGCATGGACCAGATTCCGTCGAAGGACTCGATGCCCGGTTCGCTTTATTCGGACTTGGCGAAGATCTACGAGAAGGCCGTGCAGCTGCCCAACGGCGGTTCGATCACCATCATCGCCGTGACGACCCTTTCGGGCGGCGACATCACGCACGCCATTCCCGACAATACGGGTTACATCACCGAGGGTCAGCTGTTCCTGCGCAACGACTCCGATACGGGCAAGGTCATCGTGGACCCGTTCCGTTCGCTGTCGCGTCTCAAGCAGCTGGTTATCGGCAAGAAGACCCGCGAGGACCATCCGCAGGTGATGAACGCCTGCGTGCGTCTGTATGCCGACGCCGCCAACGCCAAGACCAAGCTCGAAAACGGTTTCGACCTCTCGGATTACGACGAACGTACGCTGAAATTCGCGTTCGACTATTCGGAGAAACTGCTCTCGATCGACGTCAATATCGGCATCACGGAGATGCTCGACACGGCGTGGGGACTCTTTGCGAAGTACTTCTCCAAGGAGGAGGTCGCTATCAAGGAGGAACTCATCAAAAAGTACTGGAAAGAAGCGTAACGTACGATGGCAATCAAATTTCAATATAACAAGACCTCGCTCGGCGACCTCGGCAAGCAGCTGAAAATGCGGCAGAAGGCGCTCCCTACGATCAAAAGTAAGGAGTCGGCCCTGCGCTCCGAGGTGAAGAAGGCGAAGGACTCCGCAGGCGATTACCGCCGTCGGCTCGACCGGCTCAAGGCCGAGTACGACTACATGGTGTCGCTATGGGGAGAGTTTGATTGTGACCTCCTGCGTATCGCCGATGTGGAACTTTCGGTACAGAAAATCGCAGGTGTGCGTACGCCGGTCCTGCAGGACGTGAAATTCGAGGTGAAACCCTACGATCTTTTCTCGTCGCCCGTCTGGTTCGCCGACGGAGTCGATATTCTGAAGCGCATGGCGCAGCTGGGTATCGAGTTCGAGGTCTACAACCGCAAGATGGAGCTGCTGGACTATGCACGCCGTAAAACCACTCAGAAGGTGAACTTGTATGAAAAGGTGCAGATACCCGGATACGAGGACGCCATACGTAAGATCAAACGCTTCATGGAGGACGAGGAGAACCTCTCCAAGTCGGCCCAGAAGATCGTGAAAACCAAACAGCAGCAGGCCGGGGAGGGCGCGACGTTATGATAGCGAAAATGGCGAAATACGACTTTGTGCTCTATGCGGCGCAAAGCGAGGATTTTATCGAAAAGCTGCGCGAACTCGGCTTGGTGGACATCACCACTACGGGCTGGGAACCCTCCGAGGAGGACCGCCAGCTGCTGCTCGATATCGAAGGACACGCCAAGGCGTTCGAATTCCTGCGCAACTTCCGCGCGGAAGAGGGGCGCTGCAAGGCCGGAGCCGAGCCTTTCGCAACGGGCGCCGAGGCCTACGAACACTATGCCGCGGCGCATCAGCAGGCGACGGCGCTCCACGCCGAGATCGGCCGTCTCGAAAAAACGGCCGACGAACTGCGTCCGTGGGGAGAATTCTCGCCTGAGAGAACCCGCTCGCTCGCCGAGCAGGGCATCGTGCTGCGATATTTCCTCACTCCGAAGAGCAATTACGACAAGTTCGAGGCCCAGTGGGCGGAACGCTATACCATCGCGCCGATCAACCGCACCGAATCGACGGTCTATTTCGTCGTCGTGGCGGCTCCCGGCGAGGAGGTGACGCTCGACGCGCAGGAGATGAAAACCCCGTCGATGGACATTCGCGAAGCGGAACGCCGCATCGCCGAAGCCCGGAAGGAGCTGAGCGCCCTCGACGCCGAATTCTCGCGCGTCGCGGTTTCGGAGAAGCTGCTCGCGGCGCATGCCGCCTCGCTGAAGGAACAGCTGCAGGGCGTGCGCGTGAAGGCTACGGCGCAGCAGGCGGCCGACGGAACGCTGGTCGTCATGGAGGGCTGGGCCGAGAAGGAGACTTCGGACAAGGTCGATGCCCTTTTGGAGCAGTATCCCAACGTCGTGTACCTCAAGGGCGATCCGACTCCTGAGGACGATACGCCCGTGAAACTGAAAAACAACTGGTTCGCTCGCATTTTCGAGCTGGTGGGCGACATGTACGCCCGCCCGAAGTACGGTACGATGGACCTGACGCCTTTCTTCGCGCCGTTCTACATGCTTTTCTTCGGCATCTGCCTGAACGACGCCGGTTACGGCGCCATTCTGGCCCTGCTGGGGGCGTGGATGCTGGCCAAGAACCGGCAACCCGGCATGATGCGTCAGGCCGCGTGGTTCGCCACGTTGTGCGGCTTGACGACGGTCGTCGTGGGACTGGCCTGCGGTTCGGTGTTCGGCGTGAATCTCAAGGAGTACTTCCCTTCGATCCCGTTCTTCGACTTCCAAGGCAGTTTCTTCTCGATCGCCTTGGCGATCGGCGTGGTGCAGATCGTGTTCGGCATGATGCTGAAGGTCGTCATGATCTCGGCTACCGTCGGATTCCGCTATTCGCTCGGTACGCTGGGCTGGCTGCTGGTGATCCTCGGCGGAAGCATCGCCGGCGGTCTGCCGCTGCTCAATCCCGAATGGGTGATTCCGTTCTACACCACCTCGTCGCCCGCGTTCTATGCGACGCTCGGCGTGGGTGCGGTGCTGATGCTGTTCTTCAATTCGCCGGGCAAGAATCCGCTGCTGAACTTCGGTCTGGGATTGTGGGATACCTATAATAATCTGACGGGCATCCTCTCCGACGTGCTGTCGTACATCCGTCTGTTCGCCATCGGACTCTCTGGCGGCATCCTCGCCACGGTGTTCAATGCGCTGGCCGACGGCTTCGTGCCCGAAGGTTCGGGCATCGTCGTGCGGCTGCTGATCATGATTCCGATTCTGCTCGTCGGCCACGGCATCAACCTCTTCATGTCCACCATTTCGTCGTTCGTGCACCCGATGCGTCTGACGTTCGTCGAATTCTATAAAAATGCAGGTTTCGAGATGTCGATGCGTTCGTTCGATCCCCTGCGCAAAATCGAAAATTCGGAAAACAAATAACAACTAAAACAAATTACAATTATGGAATCAACAACTGCAATTATTTTGGGCTATCTCGGCGTAGCGCTGATGGTGGGCCTTTCGGGCGTAGCGAGCTGTATCGGTACTTCGATCGCCGGTATGGCGTCGGTGGGCGCCATGAAGAAAAACGGCGGCGCTTTCGGTAGCTACATGATCCTCTCGGCCATTCCCGGTTCGCAGGGTCTCTACGGTTTCGTGGGCTACTTCATCATCAAGGGCTTCCTGACCGATTCGATGACGCTGCTGCAGGGTGCCGCCATCTTCGGCGCCGGTCTGCTGACGGGTCTGGTCTGCCTCGCTTCGTCGTACTTCCAGTCGAAGGTCTGCGCCAACGGTATCGCCGCTATCGGCAACGGCCACGACGTGATGGGTAAGACGCTTATTCTGGCCGCCTTCCCTGAGTTGTACGCCATTCTTACGGTAGCCGCCGTGTTCCTCATCGCGGGCGCTATCTGATCTGCCGCGCGGAATTTCTCACGGGCGGAACGTCGGTTGCGATGTTCCGCCCCGTTTTTTTTGAAAATGCTGCCCGAAGCGGTTCCCGATCGTAAAATAATACATTTATTGCATAAAATAGTACTTGTACTCTCGGCTGTTTTACGTAATTTTGTGAAAACTCAAAATCTTTTAAACCCTGACAGATATGAAACCGAACCGATTTATGCTGGCCTTGGCCGCGTTGTGCTTCGCCTCAGGCGGCGCTTCGGCGCAGCAGACCGACGGCAAGTCCGTGGCGCCCAAGACCTACAAGGCCTACATGGTCAGCGACGCCCATCTCGACACCCAGTGGAACTGGGACGTGCAGACGACCATCCGCGAGTACATCCCCCGCACGCTGTTCCAGAACCTCTACCTCATGGAACGCTTCCCCGACTACCGCTTCAGCTTCGAAGGCGGCGTCGTCTATTCGTGGATGAAGGAGTACTATCCCATGCATTACGAGCGGATGAAGACATACATCGCTTCGGGCCAGTGGCATATCGCCGGCGCGTCGTGGGACGCCAATGACCCCAACATGCCTTCGGCCGAGTCGTTCTTCCGCAACATCCTGCTCGGACAGGAATTCTATAAAAAGGAGTTCGGCGTGCGTTCGACCGATATTTTCCTGCCCGACTGCTTCGGCTTCGGCTATACGCTGCCGACGATCGCGGCCCACAGCGGCCTGATCGGCATGTCCACGCAGAAGCTCAGCTGGCGCAACCACGACTTTTACGACGCTCCCTACCACAAGAAGAATCCCTTCTCGTGGGGCGTGTGGTACGGCATCGACGGCAGTTCGGTGATCGCAGCCTTCGATACGGGCGGCTATAACTCGGAACTTCCTGAGAATGTGCAGTATAATGAACGCCTGATGGAGCGCGCCGCCCACGGTTATGACAACACCTGCTTCCGCTACTATGCCGGCGGCGGCGAAGGGGTCGGCGACAAGGGCAACAGCGGTACGGTGACCACTTGCCGCCGTCTGACCAAGGCGATCAACGACCCGAACGCCCCGATCGAGATCATCAGCGCCACGAGCGACGACCTGTTCAAGGCCTACCTCGGCCGCAAAGCCGAGCTGCCCTCTTTCGACGGCGAATTGCTGATGGACGTGCACGCTACGGGCTGCTATACTTCGCAGACCGCCATGAAATACTACAACCGCCGCAACGAGGAGCTGACCGGCGCCGCCGAGCGTGCTTCGGTCGCCGCCGACTGGCTCGGTGCGCTGGCTTACGACCAGCGGAAACTCACCGAGATCTGGCAGCGTTTCATCTGGCACCAGTTCCATGACGACCTGACGGGTACGAGTATCCCTGAGGCCTATACGTGGTCGTGGAACGACGAGCTGATCGCCCTGCGGCAGGGCGGCGACGTGATGAATTCGGCGGTCGGCGCGCTGAGCTATTCGCTCGATACGCGCGTCAAGGGTACGCCCGTGGTGGTCTACAACGCCGTGACCTATCCCGTCAAAGCCGTTGTCGAGGCCGAGATTCCGCTCGCCGCCAAAGCCAAGGGCGTGGCCGTATACGGTCCCGACGGCCGCCGCGTGGCCGCGCAGATTCTCAGCCGCGAGGGCGACAAGGCCGTGATCGCATTCGCCGCCGACGTGAAGTCGGTGGGGTATGCCGTCTACGACGTCCGTCCGGCATCGCCCGCCAGATCGTCGGCGCTGAAAGTGAACGGCAATACGATCGAGAACGCCGTTTACAAGGTGACGCTCGACAGGAACGGCGACATCGCGTCGCTCGTGGACAAGCGTTACGGCCGTGAACTGGTCGAGCAGGGCAAGGCCTTCCGTCTGGCGATTTTCGAAGGCAATCCGTCGAACGAATGGCCCGCATGGGAGGTGCTGAAGGAGGTCGTGGACAAGACCCCGCGCGCCGTTACCGACAACGTTTCGGTATCCGTCGGCGAAGAGGGGCCCGTGCGCGCTTCGCTCAAGGTGGAGCGCACGTACGGCGATTCGAAGTTCACGCAGTACATTACGCTGACCGACGGTGCGCAGGACGATCGCATCGACATCCGTACGACGGTGGACTGGAACAGCCGCAATACGCTGCTCAAAGCCGAGTTCCCGATGTCGGTGAGCAACGCGAAAGCCGCTTACGACCTCGGCATCGGTTTTATCGAGCGCGGCAACAACACGGCCACGGCATACGAAGTGCCCGCTCTGAAGTGGGCCGACCTGACCGACGCCGACGGTTCGTACGGCATCTCGGTGCTCAACGACTGCAAATACGGCTGGGACAAGCCCGCCGACAATACGATCCGTCTGACGCTGATCCACACTCCCTCGACCGAAAAACGTTACCCGCACCAGCGCGATCTCGATCTGGGCGTCAATCACTTCACCTATTCGATCGTAGGACATAAGGGAACCGACCGCAGCGGTGTTGTGGCCGCATCGGAACAGCTCAACCTGCCGCTCGTGGCTTACGTGGCTCCCAAGCATGCGGGATCGCTGGGGCGCACCTTCTCGATGCTGGAGTCCTCGACTCCGCAGATCGGCGTGCGTGCGCTGAAGAAGGCCGAGGACGGCGACGGATATATCGTGCGCTGCTACGAGCTGACCGGCAAGCCCGTCGAGAACGCCTGCATCACCTTCCCGGCTCAGATTCTCTCGGCCGAGGAGTGCAACGGCATCGAGGAGAAGATCGGCGCAGCCGAGACCGAGGGCCGTTCGCTGATCGTTTCGGCCGGCAAATTCGCTCCCAAAACCTACCGCGTGCGGCTGGCCGCTCCTGCGCAGAAGTCCGCGTTCGAGGTGAAGAGCGCGCCCGTGACGCTGCCTTACAACACGGTGGCCTTCACGACTGACGAGTTCTACACCTACTACCGTTTCGACAACCAGCGCGGCAGCTTCGCCGCCGAGCTGATTCCTGCCGAGCTGACCTGCAACGGCGTCCGGTTCGTGATGGGCGAGGAGAATGTCAAGGACGCCGTGACGTGCCGCAGTCAGGAGATCGAACTGCCCGAAGGCGGTTACAGGAAGCTCTACATGCTGGTGGCCGCTTCGGACAAGGAGTGCGAGGCCCTCTTCAAGGTGGGCGACTCCGAGCAGGCCGTCTATGTGCCGCTTTGGAAAGGCTTCTACGGACAGTGGGGCTGGCGCGGACACAGCGAAGCGTTCCTCAAGGATGCGACGATCGCGCATATCGGCACGCACCGCCATCAGGGCGACGTGGGCAACCTGCCTTACGACTTCTCCTACATGTATATGGTTTCTCTCGATATTCCCGAAGGTGCGCGGACGGTGACGCTGCCCGAAAACAAGAACGTGGCGGTATTCGCCATGACGGTTTCGGACAACGGCATCGACGACGTGCTTCCGGTGAGCGGCACTTTCATCCGTCCGGATGTGAAGTAACAAGTTTTTAAGTGGTATAATTAGGCGCTCCGGCCCGGCTGTAAAGCCGGGCCGGAGTTTTTGTGTCAGGACGGCGTTGTGACGCGGTTTGTATGGTTTTGTGCCCGAATTGTCATAAAACGGCGTGAAAACCGCCGATCGGGGGTGCGGGACGGTGCCGGGAGTACGTTTGTGTCCCGGATCGGAAAATACAATTTTGTGACAAAATAGTACCGGATCATGTACGGCGGAGAAATTTGCCGTCCGTATATTTTTCGGTCCGCATCTTATTTCTCAACTTTGTTTTCACGAAAAACCAACCGTTTAACCTAAAACTTAAAACCAGATTAGCCTATGGAAAAAAACTCCTGTCTGATCCTTTCCGCCGATTTTTTTGCGGAATCCCGTAATTTATCCTGTTATTTTCCCGTTTTCTGAATCCATGAACCGCATCCGCGTCACCGGGTGCGGGGAGTATATTTTAACTAAACCAAAAAACAATATCTATGACCAATTTTGGGCACAAAATCATGCTGACGGTTTTGGTGCTGCTGATTACCCCCCCCCTTGGGTTTGCAGCCGCAACCGTTAATGCCAGCCCCCTGACCCAGACATCCAAGGTCACCGTCAAGGGCGTTGTGAAGGACGCCGCAGGAGCGCCGCTGCTCGGCGTTACCGTCATTGTCAAGGGTACTTCGGTCGGAACCTCGACCAGTATCGACGGTGAATACCAGATCCAGTGCGCCGCCGATGCCGAACTCGACTTCTCGTTCATCGGCTACGAGACGCAGACGCTTCCGGTGGCCAACCGCACGCTGCTGAACGTGACGCTGAAGGAAGACGCGCAGCTGATGGACGAAGTGATCGTCATCGGCTACGGCACCACCACCCGCCGCCGTGCGGTGGGCGCCGTGGACCAGATCAAGTCCGAAGCCATCACCGAACGTTCCGTCGCCAACCTGACGCAGGCGCTGCAGGGCACTTCGCCCAGCCTCGTCATCCAGCAGCGAAGCAGCGACCCGGCCGACAACCAGCTCAACATCAACATCCGCGGTATCGGTACGATGAACAACAACGAACCGCTGATCGTCATCGACGGTCTGGTGTCGGACAACGCCAGCTTCAACAAGCTCAATCCCTCGGACATCGAGAACGTCTCGGTGCTGAAGGATGCCGGTACGGCCGCCATTTACGGTTCGCGCGCCGCCAACGGCGTCCTGCTGGTCACCACCAAGAAGGGCAAGCTGAATCAGGCTCCGACCGTCGAACTCACGGCTATGGTCGGCTGGCAGCAGCCCGAAGTGCTCTACACGCCCGTTCAAGGCTGGCAGAACGCCACGCTGCTCAACATTTCCAAAGCCAATTCGGGGCTGGCTCCCGCCTTTACCGCCGAACAGATCCGCGACCTCAAGGCGCACGGCAACGGCACGTTCTACATGGACGAGATTCTGCGGACGGCCATGCAGCAGAACTACAACGTCAGCGTATCGGGCGGCGGCGCCAATACGACCTATATGATTTCGGCAGGCTATTACGATCAGGAGAGCAACTTCGAAGGTCCCGATTACGGCCGCCAGCGTTACAATTTCCGTACGAACATCACCACCGAATACAAACGCGTGAAGGTAACGGCCCTGCTCTCCTATTCGCACGAGAACAGCAAGACGACGACCGACGGTTCGACCATCGCCAACGCGATGCGTATTCCCACCTATTACTATTACCGTCAGTACGATCCCGTCACGGGCAAATACCTGCTCAACGACAAACTGACCGACCGCAACTCGCTGGGCCTGCTCGAAGAGGGCGGTTACAACAAGTACCGCAACGACTATGTGAACGCCAACCTGTCGGCCGAGGTGAAGATCATCGACGGGCTGAAACTGCGCGGCGTGCTGGGTGCCGACATCTTCGCCGACCACCGCTATACGCGGACGCACGAAGTGATGTTCTACAATACCGACGCTGCGGGCAATCCGGTCGGCGAAGGCCGTTCGGCCAACAACGACAACAAGTCGGAGGACTGGAACAAACGCGCCTACCTGATCAATTCTCAGCTGATGCTCGACTTCGACCGTACGTTCGGCAAGCACCATGTGGCCGCCCTGTTAGGCGCCTCGAACGAGTCCTACACCTCCGAAGCGAACCAGATCTCCTTCAAATGGGCCGACCCCGATCTGGGTATCAACGGCGACGGCACCGAGGCCGTCATTTCGGGCGACGGCCGGTCTTCGGTGACGCCCGAAAACACGACCCGCACCAGCCTCACCTCCGTTTTCGGCCGCGCCGCCTATGACTACGACAACCGTTACTACGCCGAGTTCTCGTTCCGTTACGACGGCTCCTCGAAATTCCGTTCCGACCTGCGCTGGGGCTTCTTCCCCTCCGTGTCGCTGGGTTGGCGTCTCTCGCAGGAGGCTTTCATGGAGAGCTACCGCGACAACGTCGGCGACCTGAAGATCCGCGGTTCCTACGGTACGCTGGGCAACCAGTCGGTGGGCGACTACCAGTACTTCACCACCTACAACGTCTATTCGAACACCTATGCCTTCAATAACGTGGGCGTCGGCGGCGCCGGCTTCCAGCTCGGTACCGACAACCTGCAGTGGGAGGTGTCCAAGACCTTCAACGTCGGTTTCGACGCCTCGTTCTTCCGGGGCAAGCTCAACCTCGGCTTCGACTACTTCAACAAACATACGACCGACATTCTGGTCAAGCCCCAGACCCCGCTGATTCTGGGCACCGAGCTGCAGAACTACAACGCCGGCGAGATGCGCACGCAGGGCTGGGAGCTGACGCTCAGCTATGCGCTCAAGAAACGCGACTGGTCGCACTTCTTCCAGTTCAACATCGGCGACTCGTGGAACAAGGTGCTCAAATACGAGGGCTTCGAGGATATTTCCGGACAGGAAGAGTTCTGGCGCATCACCCGCGAGGGGCTGCCGTTCAACTCCTACTACGGTTACAAGACCGACGGCTTCTTCCAGAGCTATGACGAAATCGCCCATTCGGCCGTGCCGACGGGTAAGAGCGTCAAGCCGGGCGACGTGAAATTCAAGGACCGCAACGGCGACGGCACCATCGACGAGAACGACCGCTACTATCTGGGCAACGCCTTCCCGCGCTACACGCTGGGCTTCACCTACAACGTCGCATGGAAAGGCATCGACCTCTCGATCTTCCTGCAGGGCGTTCTCAAGCGTGACATGATGGTCCGCGGCGAGCTGATCGAGCCGTTCCACTCCAACTACGGTTACACGATGTACGAACACCAGCTCGACTTCTGGACCCCGACCAACACCGACGCCCGCTGGCCGCGTCTGACCGATATTTCGGACCCCTCGAACCAGAACAACTACCGCATGGGTTCGGACCTCTACATGTTCGACGGCAGCTACCTGCGCCTGAAGAACATCCAGCTGGGTTATACGCTTCCCGAACGGATTTCGATGAAATTCGGCGTCAAGCGCTTTAAGATCTACTTCAACGCCCAGAACCTGCTTACGTTCAGCAACTGTTCGTTCATCGACCCCGAATCTTCGGAGTTCGGCTCGAACATGAATTCGGGCGGCGCCAACTCAGGCCGCAACTACCCGAACCTGCGTTACTTCGGCGCCGGTCTGAACATCACATTTTAAATAAAGGCGAAAACTATGAAAACGACGATTTTAAAATATATCACCGTGACGTTCGCCGCCGGAGCGATGCTGCTCGCAGGCTGCAACGATCTGGATCAGGAGCCTACCAACAAGTTTACCGACAAGGCTTTCTGGACTTCGCCCGAACGTGCGAACATGGTGCTCAACATGGCCTACAACCAGATGTTCGGCCACGACAAGATCTGGCAGGACGAAGCCCTGAGCGACAACTTGTACGAACAGCGCGGCAATCCCGACACGCGCACGATCCGCATGGGACAGGCGACGCCCAACACGGGACTGTTCCGCAGCGAGTGGAAATGGGTGTTCGAGGGTGTCAAGACCTGCAATGTCTTTATGAATTTCGTGGACGAGGTGCCGGGCATGGACCCCGAACGGCTCGCCGGGATGAAGGCGCAGATCCGCTTTATCCGTGCATTCCTCTATTTCCGTCTGGCCAATTTCTACGGCGACATTCCCTTCTTCCTGCAGGATATTTCGCTCGAAGAGTCGCGCCGCGTCTCCCGCACTCCCTATCCGGAGGTGATGAGTGCGCTGCACCGCGAACTCGACGAGATCGTCGGCGACCTGCCCACCCGCGACGAACTGAAAGCCGACGACAACGGCCGCATCACCAAAGCCGCCGCCATGGTGCTCAAGGCGCGTATGTATATGTACGAGAACGTGCAGCGCACCGGCAATTCGGTTTCGGACAACATGCGCAAGGCCGCCGATATCTGCGACAAGCTCATCCACGAGCAGGGCACCTACGGCACCTACAGCCTGCTGACCCAAGGGTCCGGCGACGGCATTCCGGCCTATGAATACCTCTTTACCTCGGCCGCCGAATACAACAGCGAGGTGATCCTCGACTATGCCGCCGTCGAGCTGAACAAACAGTGGTCCACGCTCTATTCGATGGTTCCCCTGACGATGGGCGCCAACCTCTGCCAGAAGGCTCCGACGCGCGCGCTGGTGGACAGCTACCTCAATGCCGACGGCTCGGTTCCCGCGGACAAGACCGTCTATGCGAACCGCGATCCGCGTCTGACCGCTACGGTCGTCTACAACGGCTATGTGTGGAAAGACCGCAACGATAAGGGCGAATACGTGACCAAAGGCACGATCAACGTGACTTCGGGCAACGACAAGGCCGGTACGGACAACGGTTCGCCTACGGGCTTCTACACCCGCAAGTATTTCGATACGACCCACGGCAAGAACCTCGAAATGTGGACCAATATCATCATGATGCGTTATGCCGACGTGCTGCTGATGTACGCCGAGGCGAAGGCGTACCTGAACGAGATGGACGCCGCGGTGTGGAACGAGACGATCAAGCCGATCCGCCAGCGTGCGGGGCTGAGCGGCACCGACTTCCCCTCGTCGGGCGATTACACCCAGATCGTACGCGACGAACGCCGTGTCGAGCTGGCGCTCGAAGGACTGCGCTACTTCGACCTGATCCGCTGGATCAATTACAAGGACTCCAAGTCGCAGGGCGTCATCGACCTTTTGAACGGTGCGGTCTACGGCGCCAAGGAGCTGAACGGAGGCCGTCAGATCGACGAATTCAAGTTCAATTCCAGCCGGGACATCCTCTGGTCGCTTCCGCTCTCCGAAACGCAGCTCGTGCCGACGCTGCTGCCCAACAATTCGGGTTATTAATCGTCAATCAAAAAAGTATCGAAAACAATGAAAAAGATATTGAACATACTGATGGCGGCCCTCGTCCTTACGGGCATCTCCTGCTCGGAAGACTTGGAGTACAAGCCCGGAGGCGTCACTCCGGTGCAGACGCTGCTGCTGCCGGCCGACAACTATTACGTGGAGCTGCAGAGCGCTTCGACGGCGACGCTCCGTTTTTCGTGGGAGCCGGCGCTGGCTGCCGACGGACAGCTTCCCCATTACGAGGTGGTCTTCTTCGGCAAGCCCGGCGGCGAGATCATTTACCGTTGTGACGCCGGTTCGTCGACCAGCGTGGATATTGTCCACAAGGAGATCAACCGCATCGCCAATGCCGCGGGCATCGACGTCGGGGCCGACGGTGCCGTCTATTGGTCGGTCGTGTCGAGCCGGGGCGTGGATACCGCGCCTGTGGTTGCGACGCCCCGCCGGTTGGAACTGACGCGTCTGCTGGGCTTCAATGTGATTCCGGACCAGTTGTTCCTCACGGGCGAAGCCACCGAGGGCGGCAGCGATCTTGAGAATGCCTGTGTCGGCCGCAGGACCGGCGACGGCGAGTTTACCTTCTATCAGCAGCTCGAAGCCGGCAAGGGCTTTACGTTCGTCAGCTCGAAGGGCGACGACCGCACGACCTATACGGTCGTCAACGGCGTGCTGAACGACCAGAGCGCCGAACCCGCCACGATCGACCGATCGGGTGTCTACCGCATCAAGCTCGACCTCAATGTCCGCGGAATCACCTTCGAGCATATAGACCGCGTGGAATTCAATTTCGCACCGCGCACCGAAGACAACGGCAATATGGAGTATATCGGCAACGGCTGCTGGAAGTTCTCCGATTACAACGTCAAATTCAGGGAAGAGAGCTGGGGACTCGACCAGCGTTACAACTTCCATCCGGTTTTCGACGGGGTTACGTATGTATGGGCCGGTACGAAAGGCAACGACAGCAGCCCCAGCGCGCTGAGCGGCGCGGAGTATTACATTCTGACCGAGAATCTGTTTACCGGGGATGCCTATGGTCCCGAAAAGTTTAAGTTCCACAGCGATTTTAACGGTAAGAAAGTCGATATCACCCTGATTATGTCCGGTGACGTGGAGAATTGTACGCATGTAATCGAGATCGTCGGCTAAAAAATAATTGAACCTATGAAAAACATACTGAATAAACTGGTTGTTCTGCTGCTCGCGGGTTTTGCACTGGCGGCCTGTACCGAGCATACGGAATATGACGATACCGGCTTCAGCGCGGTCGAAAAACTGCTCTATCCGTCGGACGGCTACGCCCTCGATCTGATCGAACAGGCCGATGCCAACCTTTATTTCGAGTGGGAGGTCTCCAAGGTCGGAACTCCCGTCTACACTGTGGTTTTCCTCGATGCGGCCAAAAAGGAGATCGGCCGTTATCTGGCCGACAACAACGGTCAGAAGTCCTCGCTGAAAATGCTCCACAGTCAGCTCAATGCGATTGCCGGCGACGCCGGCATCGAGCCTGACGCTGCGGGCGACCTCTATTGGACGGTCAGCGCCGGACTGGGCGGAGCCGAACAGCTTTCGCCGGCCGAGCCGCACAAACTCACCGTCAAGCGCTATGCTTCGATCGACGCGCCCTACCACCTCTACGTGACGGGCGAAGGCTCCGAGTTCGGCACGGATCCCGCCGCGGCTAAACAGATGCGCGAGCTGGGCGACGGCAAGTTCGAGATTTACACCCGATTCACCGGCTCGTTCAGCTTCATCAACCGCAATGCGGCGGGCAGCAAGCGTACGTTCGGCGTCGCCGAAGGCCGCCTGACCGAGGGCGCCGACGCCGCAGGCACGGGCGACGGCGTTTACCGCGTACTGGTCGATTTCAAGGCCGGTACCGTGAAGATGGAAAAGATCGAAAGCGTGAAATACCACTGGTGCTGGACGCCCGATCCCGATGCCGTGATGGAATATGCCGGCAACGGCGTCTGGAAGCGTCAGATCACTTGGGACGGTGACAACCGCTACCGTTTCGACGCGGTGATCGACGGCACGGATTACATCTGGGGCTACTCGTCGAGCGATATGAGCGATTCGGACATGCCCTCCGGCCTGACCGGGCCGCAGTACAGGCTGTCAATGCGCGAAACGGGCAATATCAATCAGTGGGACTACTCCTTCAAGCATATCGCCGTGCTGAGGAACGTCACCTGCACGATCGTCGTGGACTGCTCGCCCGAAGCCGAGGCGTACTACCACCGTTACGAATTCGACTTCGCGCCCGAAGCCACTCCCGTGACGCTGATCTCGCCCGATGACAACGCCTCCGTCGTGCTGAATGCGCAGGCGGGCGCCAAGCTGACCTTCGCGTGGAACAAGTTTCCCGATTCGGACCCTGCGGGCAAGCTGACGAGCTATACGCTGGTCTTCTATTCGGACGCCGCGCTGGAAAAGGCCGTCGGCCGCAAGGAGGCGCAGTATAACGGCTCCGTGGACGTCTCCTTCTCCGAGCTGGAGTCGATCGCCGATGCCGCGGGCATTGCCGCCGAAGGCACGGGCGACCTGTACTGGGCCGTAGAGAGCAAACTGCTTTCGTGGACGGCGCTCTCCTCCGGCCGCAAACTCACGGTTACCCGCATGAAGGGTATTCCGACCGCCGCCTACATCACGGGCGCCGCTTCGGAGTTCGGTTCCGGCTATCAGGCCCTCAAGGCGCTGGGCGCGGGCAAGTTCGAGATTTTCACCAAGCTGACGACTGACGCCGCAGGGTACAACTTCACCGACGGCGATACGGCCGATGCGCGCAAGTTCGTCGTCGAAGGCGGTGCGGTCCGGGAGAGCGACGCAAGCGTCGTTTCGTCCGAAGAGGCCATCTATTACATCCTGCTCGACTTCGGCGCAGGCACGGCGAAGCTCCAGAAGATCGAGAACATGCGTTACCTCTCGCCGAACGTCAAGACCCAGCATACCGAGAAGCAGATCAAGCTGCCTTATCAGGGCAACGGCATCTGGTATGCCGCAGGTGTGGTGCCCTACCTGAGGGACTGGGACGACGACCGTTACTTCTTCTGGGCCGAGGTGGACGGCGTGAAGACCAAGTTCGGCGCCAATCCCGGCATGACGGGCGACCTGAATTCCAAGCCTGCCGAGAACGATTCGCGCTTCCGCGTATTCTGGCCGATCGCCGATGTGAACGGCGACGATGCCGGCGCGTTCAAGATGCTCCACGCCTACCGCGGCAACGACTCCAAGCGGGTGAACATCAAGCTCAACATGAGTCCCGATACGGAGCACTACTACAACTATATCGAGTATCTGGATTAACCAACTCTCCGGGGGAGGCGCGCTCCGCAAGGCGTGCCCCCCCCCGGTAAAAAACGACAGACTTATGAAAAAATACATTTTAGCGCTTACCGCCACGGCGACCCTGCTGGGAGCCTGCGAGGTGGACGACAAATACTACGGCAAAGAGGTGGTGGATCCGGCCGAGAAGCTCGAACCCGCTTACGGGGAGGACTGGACCGCCCATGCCGACAAGATCGACGAGAAGCTGATCGAGAATTTCATGAATACCGACCGCGGCACATTCTGGTATACCGATCAGGACCGCACGAACGAATCGACCTACTGCTACTGGCCGCAGGCTCATGCGATGGACGTGCTCATAGACGCTTACCTGCGTATTCCCGAAGGCGACGCCCGCCGCGACACCTATGCCGGCTACATGTCCAAATGGTACGAGAACAAGGGCAACAACTACGGCAACAGCTATTGGGGAACTTACGGTTTCGGCAATGCCTACACCGACGACTCGGAGTGGATCATCCTGACGCTGATCCGCATGTACGAGGCTACCGGAGTACAGAAGTACCTCGCCGCCGCTCGCAAGACCTACGAGGAGACGGTGATCGCCCGCTGGACCGAAGACGAGAACGGCGGCGGCATCCGCTGGAGCTTCGACGCCGAGAACAGCAAGAACGCCTGCTCGAACGGTCCGGGCGCCCTCTGCGCCATGCGCCTGTGGGCCAACAGCCCCAAAGGAGCCGAGAGGGATCAGTATCTGGCCGATGCGAAGAAGATTTACAACTGGCTCAGCTCGACGCTCTACAATCCGCTGACGGGCGCCGTGTCCGACAACATGAAGAACGGCGTGATCAATGGCGGCGCGCTGACCTATAATCAGGGTACGTTCATGGGCGCCGCGCACGAGCTTTACAAGGCCACGGGCGACGCCAAATACATGACCGACGCCGCGCGCGCGGCGCGTTACACCATGAAGTCGATGGTGACCAACGGGGTGCTGAACAACGAAGGTTCGGGCGACAATGCGCTTTTCAAGGGGATTTTCGTCCGCTATGCGATGAACGTCTGGAAGGACGCTTCGGTCGATAAGGCAGATGCGGGGCTGCGCCGGGAGATCGAGGAGTTCCTGATCTACAACGGGCTGGTCTGCTGGCGCGACGGCGTGGACAAGTCGGAGGGATCGAAGTGGTTCTTCGGCGGATTCTGGGGCGAGCCGGGATCTTCGTGGGACGGCCGTCTGAACGAGCAGGTCAGCGCTTCGACGATGATCGAGGCCATGGCGCTGCTGATCGAGTAGGGCGCAAGGTCCTCAGGACAGGCAAAGAGAAAGAGCGGGTTTCGGCCCGCTCTTTCTTCGTTTGATCTGCTCCGCCGGATGTTATGCCGGATTCCGTGTCGTGGCTGTGGCGGCTGTTATGCCGGAGCCTCGCCGGATGTGATGTCATGACTGTGGCGGCTGTTATGCCGAAGCCTCGCCGGATGCCGTGTCGTAGCTGTGGCGGCTGTTATGCCGGAGCTCCGCCGGATGCCGTGTCGTGACTGTGGCCGCTGTCATGCCGGAACTTCGCCGGATACTATGCCGGACTCCGCCGGACGTTACGCCGACCGGTCTGCGGCATCTTCGCTCTCTTCGCCCACTTCCTGACGGATCTGCGAGAGTTTCTCCTTGCGGTAGACTTTGGGCGTGCAGCCGTATTTGGCGGAGAAGCATTTGAAGAAGGTGCCCCGGTTTACGAAGCCCGCCTTGTAGATGATCTCGTCGATCGAGAGCTTCGTGGTCGTGAGCAGCTGTTCGGCCTTGGCCAGCCGGTACTCCTTGATGATGTTGGTCGGCGTCTGGTTGAGGATGCCCTCCAGCCGTCGGTAGAGGTTGCGGATGCTTACGCCCAGTTCGTCGGCGATGAATTTGGTCGAGATCTCCGTGTTGGAGATGTTGTCGTTGATGATCTTCAGCATCCGGTCGATGAACTCCTTGTCGTCCTGATGGAGCATGCGCCCGTCGGAAAGCTCGAAGGCGCTGATCGAGGACTTGTAATAGTCCTTGAGCGACCGGTTGCGGCGGAGCAGCTGCTCGGCCACGGCTTTGAGGTATTCGACGTTGAACGGAAGCGTCAGGCAGATGTCCGCGCCTGACTCCACGCCCTTGATGCGCTCGTCGATCTGCTGGGCCGTCGAGAGCAGGATGACCGGGATGTGCGAGGTCAGCTTGCCCTGCTTGATGAACTGGATGAGCGACAGGCAGTCGGACTGCTCGGAGAGGGCGTCGCAGATGACGATGTCGGGGTGCATCTGCTTGAGCAGCTCGATCATCTCGGTTTTGCCCGACGGCATTTTGATGTTGTAGTCCGCGGCGAAAAGCTCGGCCACGAAATTCATGATCTCCGAATTGTCGTTGACGATGAACACCGTCCTGCGGTTTTTGTCGAACGGGAATTCGCGCCGCGTCACGGTCGGCAGGGGCAGTCCGTATTCTTTGGACGCGGGCACGATGTTGTCTGCGGTCGGGGCGTTTTCGGCCGTGACTTTCAGTTGCGGCAGCAGTACGGTGAAGGTCGTCTGCGCGTTGGGAGTGCTTTCGACCTTGATTTCGCCCTGCATGCGGACCACGATGCTGTGGCAGATCGCCAGACGCAGGTCGCCCTGAAACGAGAGACCGCGCTCGCTCTTGCGTTCGAAATAGTCGAGTACGCGGTAGCGGTCGAAAATCGCTTCGATGTCTTCGAGATTGACGCCCACGCTGTCGTTGGAGGCCGAGATGAGGAGCTTGCCGTTGTCGCTGCGGATCGTGAGACTTACGGCGCCGTTGTAGGGCGTATGCTTGAAGGCATTGGACAGCAGTGTGTTGAGGATCGTCGAAAGTCCGTCGCGGTCGGTCGGCCACACGAGGTTGCGCTCGATGTCCAGCTGGCAGTGGATGCTGTTCTGCTGCGAATATTCGCCGAAGGTCTCGACCATGCTCTGCGCGATTTCGGCCACGGGAACCAGCTCGATGTTTTCGCTTTCGTCGTTCTGCCCCGTGCGGATGCCGCGGAACTCGTGGAGCATGTAGATCAGGTCGTGGAGCTTCGAGACGTTCTGCCGTATGGTCTGCGCGTATTTGAGCACATAGGGGTCCGCCTTGCGGTAGGCGAGTATCTGCTGGCAGGGAGCGGAGATCATCGTCAGCGGCATTGACAGCTCCTGCGTGATGTTCGAGAAGAAGCGCATCTTCGATTCATAGACCTCCTCCTTGCGGCGGATTTCGAGCCGCTGCAGCTTCTCGGCGCGACGGCGTCGGTAGCGGAGCAGGTAATGGCGGATGACGCCCCCGACTACGGCCAGCAGCAACAGCACGTAGAGACATTTGGCCGCCGCGGTCGCATACCACGCCGGTTTGAGACGTATCGGCAGCGAATAGACCGGACTTTCGGCCCCGGTAATGTTGTTGCGGTAACGCACGTCGAGCCGGTAGGTGCCGGCCGGCAGATCGGCGAACGAGAGTTGCGACGACGCGCCGGCCCACTGGTCGTTGTAGCCGTCCAGACGGCTGTAATAGCTGTAGTTGCTGCCGTTCACGTAGTCGAGCGCCGAGACCGTGATCTCGAAGATGCGCTGTCCGTGTCTGAGCGTCAGCACGCCGTCGCGGGAGAGCATGTCGCCGATGTTGCGGATGCCGTCGTTGAGCCGGATGTCGCGGAACAGCATCGGGGGATTGTACTCCTGCTCGCGGAAGCCCGTATCCTCGATGGTCACCAGTCCGTCGATGCCGCCGAAGAAGAGGGTGCCCGTCCGCGGGTCGGCGAAACAGGCCCCGTCGCTGTATTCGATGGTGTTCAGTCCGTACGAATAGCCGTAGGTCACCACGTAGCCCGTGTGGGGCGAGTACTGCACCAGACCGCGGTTGGTGCTCAGCCAGAGGTCGCCCTTGCGGTCTTCGAGAATGCCGTGCACGGTGTTGCGGATGCCCGGAACGTGCGAGGTCGAATCCCGCCGGAATTCGATCAGCCCGCCGCTGGTGCCGAACCACATGGTGCCGTCGCCGCTGCGGTGGATGGCGAAGATGTCGTTGGCGATGGCGCTGCGCCCCGCGTCGAACTTGAAGACTTCGCTGCCGCCGCCTGCGATGTCGTAGCGGACCGCGCCGCCGCCGCGGTTGCCGAACCACATCGCCGAACCGTTTTCGGGGTAGAGCGTGAAGAAGAAGTTCTTGATCTCCAGTTCGTCGTTGAAATGCAGTTGCTCGACCCCGCGTATCGAGGGCTGCGACGCCGTGCCGCCCAGCGTCACGCGGAATACGCCGCAGCCCACCGTGGCCACCCACAGCGTGTCGGGCGAAGTCTCGTACAGGGCGTGTATGTATTTGAGCGGCGCCGGGGTGCGGAGCGTGCGGATGCGCCGGTCGCCGTACGAATAGTAGTTCAGTCCTTCGCCGTCGGTGCCGATCCAGAGCAGGTTGCGTCTGCTGCGGGCAAAGGCGTAGACCGAATTGTCGAGCAGCTCGCTGTTGCCGGTCGTGAGCTGTTGCACATGCGCCGGGGTGAACTCCTTGCGGTCGTAGAAGTCGGCGATGCGCAGGATGCCTTCGCCTTTGGTTCCGACCCAGAGCGTCCGCTCGTCGTCGATGTAGAGCGCGCGGACGGGTTTCGAGAGGTTGTAGGGCAGTTGGTTGAAGGTGATCGAGCGGAACGCCGTGGCGTTGCGCGTATGCTGGTAGAGTCCCTGTCCGTCGGTGCCGATCCATACGATCTCCTGCCGGGCGTCGCGCAGCAGCGAAAAGACGCCGCAGGGGATGTTGATGTGCTCGGTGGCGTATTTCACGCTCTGTTCGGGCGTGGTGCGCAGCCGTATGACGCCGTTGGTATAGAATGAGACGATGTAGTCGCCGCCGTCGCGGACGATGCTCGACACGCTGCCCATGCGTGCCATCTCGTCGCTCATGTCCTTGTTGTAGATCAGGCGGCGCTCCCGGATGTCGAATTCGTAGAATATGTGATTTTCGTCGATGAAGAAGCCGCTGCCGTTTTCGGCGAACGCGTATTCGGGATTCGAGACCGTGGGGAACCGTTCGGGCTGTTCGATGCCGATCCGGTCGTTGTTTTTGTCCGGGAATGCGACCGGTATGCGGAAGATTCCTTTGCGGGAGAATACCCACAGGGCGCCGTCGTCGTCCAGCTGCATGTCGAGGATGTCGGCGTAGTCGATGCCGGACATGGGCTGTACGGAGCTGAACCGGCGCGCCGCCGGGTCGTAACAGCTGAATTTGTTGTCCTGCGTGACGACGAGCACCTCGTCGCTGCGCCGTGTCACGATTTTGTACATTCCTTGGAAGTCCGCATGGCGTTCGACCCGCTTGCTGTCGGGGTCGAAGAGGTCCAGTCCGTAGTTGGTGCGGATCCAGAAGAGCGAGTCCGTGGTGACGGCGATCTCCTCGATGAGATTTCCTGACAGCGGAGTCTCTCCGCCCCAGTCGTTCGGGAAGAGCCGCATCCGCTCTCCGTCCCACATATTCAGGCCGTCGCAGCTTCCGACCCAGATGAATCCGTGTTTGTCCTGAGCCAGCGAAAGTATGGCGTTGTTTGATATCCCTTCGCGGCTCGATATCTGCCGCAGGTTGCTGGCGCGGACTGCCGTACAGAACAGCAGGAGCAGCCAGACGAGACCGGGTTTTCGTGTCATGGGAACTGTCGGTTAGGTAGGTTTGAACTCTTTTGTGCAAATTTATGCAAAATACGGCTTAAATCGGATAAATATTGTGTCGAAAAGTCCAGAAAACAGACAAAAATCGTATTTTTGCGGTTGCAAAACCGGACCCGACGCCCCGATATGCGGGGCCGGAAGCGTGAAAATGCCTGTTCAGGAGTGTTTGGCACGTATCTGTACTATTTCTTCATGGATACGGACTGCCGATTCCCCGGCGTTTTCTAATTTTGTTAGCGAAAACCCGAAACCCGTATGACCTGCATGAAAAAAATCGTACTCTTGTCGCTGGCTCTTTTCTCCGTCGCGGCGCTTCGTGCCGATGGACCGGTGGACTGGGCGCAGTACGGACGTTATGAACTTCAGAATGCCGTATTGGACCGGCCCGTCGAGGTGGTCTTCATGGGCAATTCCATCACCGACAGCTGGATTCGCGTCGATCCCGATTTCTTCGAACAGAACGGTTTCCTCGACCGCGGTATCAGCGGGCAGACGACCGTCCAGATGCTCGCCCGTTTCCGCAGCGACGTGATCGACCTGAAACCCCAAGTCGTGGTCATTCTGGCGGGCATCAACGACATCGCGCGGAACAACGGCCCCATAGAACTCGAAAACGTCTTCGGCAACATCGTCTCGATGTGCGATCTGGCCCGCTACAACGGGATCAAGGTGGTGCTTTGTTCGTTGCTGCCCTGCGACCGCTTCTCGTGGCGGCCCGAAATGGAGCCTGCCGAGGAGGTCCGACGACTCAATACGATGCTGGAACGCTATGCCGCGGAGCAGAAGATTCCCTATGTGGATTACCATCGGGCGCTCGATAACGGCAGCGGCGGAATGTCCGAAGAGCTCTCCCAAGACGGCTGTCATCCGGTTCTTTCCGGCTATTTGCGGATGGAGTCGCTGGTCGTCGAAGGCATCAACCGGGCGCTCGGCGTTCAGAAAACATGGTATACAACCGTATTGCCTGCAAAATAACCGATAAATGATGAAGAAACTGCTTATTATGGCTTTTGCCGCGTCTGTTTTCGCGGCTTGCTGCAACAACGGCGGCGCGGCGTGCGACGCCCGCAATCTCGATCGCGCAAAGGCGACGCTCGATTCGATATACGCGCATTACGGCGTGGCCGAAAACCGCCTGCTGCGCGAGAACTATCCGTTCAATGTGGATTATACGGCGAGCTACCTCGCTTCGGCGGATCAGGCGCGCCCCAATCCCTATTCCTACCTCTGGCCCTTTTCGGGAACCCTCTCGGCCGTGAATACGATTCTCGAAGCCGACGCGTCGTACCGCAGCGTGCTCGACGGGCGCGTACTGCCGGGGCTGGCCGAATACCTCGACACGACGCGCATGCCCGCGGCCTATGCCTCCTATATCAATACGGCCTCCGCTTCGGACCGCTTTTACGACGACAATGTCTGGCTGGGCATTGATTTCTGCGATATCTACGAAGCCACGGGCGACAAAAAGTACCTCGCCGAAGCCGAGATGATCTGGAAATTCATCGAGAGCGGCACGGACGACGTGCTGGGCGGCGGCATCTACTGGTGCGAACAGCAGAAACATTCGAAGAATACCTGCTCGAACGCTCCCGGTACGGTCTACGCGCTGAAACTCTACGCCGCCACGGGCGACGAACGCTATCTCGCGCAGGGCAAGGCGCTCTACGCTTGGACCAAGAAACACCTGCTCGATCCCGAAGACGGCCTTTATTTCGACAACATCGGCCTCGACGGCAGGATCGGCCGCGCGAAGTTCGCCTACAACAGCGGACAGATGGTGCAGGCCGGGGCGCTGCTCTACAAGGCGACGGGCGACGAAAGCTACCTGAAAGACGCCCAGCGTACGGCGGCGGCCTGCTACGACCGCTTCTTCGGGGAGTTCACGCCCCAAGGCGGCGAGACCTTCCGCATCATCAACAAGGGCAACGTGTGGTTCTCGGCGGTGATGGTGCGCGGACTGGCCGAACTCTACGCCATCGACGGCAATGCGGCTTACCTCGGCGACGTGCAGCGCACGCTCGACTATGCGTGGGAGCATGCCCGCGATGCGCAGGGGCTGTTCGAGACCGACTTTACGGGGGCGGACAAGCAGTCCGAGAAGTGGCTGCTGACGCAGGGCGCCATGGCCGAGATGTACGGACGCATGAGCGGCGTGAAACTGGACCAGACAAAATAACCATACTCAACTTACACATTGCAACAAAATGAAAATGAAGAAAATCCTTAACATCTGCCTTGCGGCCGCCGTGGTGTGCGCCGCAGAGGGCGTCTCGGCCCGCACGGTGAGCCTTTCCGCTCCCGCCGAAGCCCCGCAGCCCGCTGCGCGCGAAGCCGCAGCTCCGATGCCTGCCGACAATACGCGTATGGCCAAGCCCGGCAAGAAGACCAAAGCGCAGACGCCGGCCGCATATGCCGCGACGAACCGTCCCGCCGAAGCCGAACGTCTGTTCCGCTCGGAAGCCGTGGAACAGGAGATCGCCCGCATCAAGGGTGTGCTGACCAACGCCAAGCTGGCGTGGATGTTCGAGAACTGCTTCCCCAATACGCTCGACACGACGGTCCGCGCCCGCAAGGACGCCAACGGCAAGGACGATACGATCGTTTATACGGGCGATATCCATGCCATGTGGCTCCGCGACTCCGGTGCGCAGGTGTGGCCCTATCTCCAGCTGGCCAATAAGGACGAGCACCTGCGCAGCATGCTGGCGGGCGTTATCCGCCGCCAGTTCAAGTGCATCGAACTCGATCCCTACGCCAACGCATTCCTCGATCCCTACGATCCGAATCCCGACCACCAGTGGATGAGCGACCAGACCGAGATGCGCCCCGAACTCCACGAGCGCAAGTGGGAGATCGACTCGCTCTGCTACCCGCTGCGGCTGGCTTATCAGTACTGGCTGACGACGGGCGACGCTTCGGTTTTCGACGAGCACTGGATGGCCGCCATCAAGAATATCCTGAAGACCTTCCGCGAGCAGCAGCGCAAGGAGGGACTGGGTCCTTACACCTTCATGCGTGTGACCGACCGTCAGCTCGACACGGTCTGCAATGCGGGCAAGGGCAATCCGGTGAACCCCGTGGGGCTGATCGCTTCGGTGTTCCGTCCTTCGGACGACGCCACGACGTTCCTGTTCCTCGTGCCGTCGAACTTCTTCGCCGTGACTTCGCTGCGCAAGGCCGCCGAGATTCTGACCAAGGTGAACGACGAGCCGGCGCTGGCCGCCGAGTGCACCGCGCTGGCCGCCGAGGTCGAGACCGCGCTCAAGAAGTATGCGACTTACAATCATCCCGAATTCGGCACGATCTACGCATTCGAGGTGGACGGTTTCGGCAACCGCTTCCTGATGGACGACGCCAACGTGCCGAGCCTGCTGGCGATGCCTTATCTGGGCGATATGGACGTGAACGATCCGATCTACCAGAATACGCGCCGTTTCGTGTGGAGCGAGGCGAACCCCTACTTCTTCCGCGGTACGGCGGGCGAGGGCATCGGGGGGCCGCATATCGGTTACGACATGGCATGGCCGATGAGCATTATGATGAAGGCTTTCACGTCGCAGGACGACGCCGAGATCAAACGCTGCGTCGAGATGCTGATGACCACCGACGCCGGAACGGGCTTCATGCACGAGTCGTTCAACGTGAACGATCCCGCGGACTTCACCCGCTCGTGGTTCGCATGGCAGAACACGCTGTTCGGCGAGCTGATTCTCAAGCTGGTGAACGAGGGCAAGACCGATTTGCTGAATTCGATAGAGGTTAAATAGGTTAATTTACGGAGGGTCGCGGTCTGACTGCGGCCCTCTTTTTTTATGACGCTCCGCTAATCCCGAATGATGATGAAACGATTATTCACGCTGTTGTGCGCGCTGACGTTGGCCTGCGCCGCCGAAGCCAAAACCGTCGAGGCCGCGTCGCCCGGCGGAAATCTCCGACTTGCGGTCGATGTCGCGGACCGGATCACTTACGGCCTTTGGTCCGGGGAGGACAAGATATTGGAAAACTGTACGCTGTCACTGACGCTTGCCGACAGGACGCTGGGCGAAAAGCCCCGCCTGCGGAGCGTGAAGCGTTCGTCGGCCGACGAGGTGCTCGAACGGCGCAATCCGACCAAGAACGCTTCGGTGCGCAACCGTTACAACGCCGTGCGGCTCAATTTCGCAGGCGGTTACGCCGTGGAGTTCCGGCTGTTCGACGACGGTGCGGCCTACCGTTTCGTGACGTCGCTTCCGGGCGAGGTCGAGGTCATGGGCGAGGCGTGCCGGCTGGGATTTCCCGCCGGAAGCGAAGCGTGGCTTTCCGAGGTGGACGGCTTCCGGTCGATGTACGAGGAGCCTTATACCCGTGTGGCGACGGCGGAATACGATTCGGCGGACCGCATGAGCTACCTGCCCGTGCTGGTCGGCATGCCCGGCGGTAAGAAAGTGCTGCTGGCCGAATCCGACGTGCGCGATTACCCCTGCATGTTCGTCCGGGGCGACGGCGCGGGCGGCTTTGAATCGCTGTTTCCGCGTGTGCCCAAGGAGTATGCCCCCGCCGGCGACCGCAGTCTGAAGATCGTCGCGGAGGAGCCGTATATCGCCCGCACCCAAGGAACGCGCACCTTCCCGTGGCGTGTGGCGGTCGTTGCGGAAAAGGACGCCGCCCTGCTGGAGAACGAGCTGGTCTGGCTGCTCGCCGAACCTGCGGCCGACGCCGACTGGGAGTGGGTGAAACCGGGGCTGGTCAGCTGGGACTGGTGGAACGGCATGCGCCTGACGGGCGTCGATTTCCGGGCCGGGCGCAATACCGAGTCCTACCGTTACTACATCGACTTCGCCGCCCGATACGGTATTCCCTATATCATCATGGACGAGGGCTGGTCGGCTTCGACGACCGACGTCTTCCATCCCAATCCCGATCTCGATCTGCAGGAGCTGATCGCCTACGGCCGGGAGCGCAACGTGCAGATCGTACTTTGGCTGACGTGGTTGGCGGTCGAGAAGGACATGGACCGGCTCTTCGCGACGCTGGAGGAGTGGGGGATTCCCGGAGTGAAGATCGACTTCATGGACCGCAGCGACCAGTGGATGGTCGGCTATTACGAACGGGTGATGAAGTGCGCCGCCCGGCACCGCCTTTTCGTCGATATGCACGGCTCCTATACACCCAAGGGGCTTTACCGCACCTATCCCAACCTGCTCACCTACGAGGGGGTGCTCGGCATGGAGCAGGGGGCCCGCTGCAAGCCCGAAAACAGCAACTGGCTGCCCTTTATCCGCAATGCCGTAGGACCGATGGACTTCACGCCCGGCTCGATGTTCTCGGCGCAGCCTGAGGACAACCGTTCGACGGGGGCCAATCCGATGGGAACGGGTACGCGCGCCTACCAGATGGCGCTCTACGTGGTTTTCGAAAGCCCGCTGCAGATGCTCGCCGACAATCCGGTGCTCTACCGCCGCGAGCATCCCTGCACGGAGTTTCTCGCCGCGGTTCCCACCACGTGGGACAGCCTGCGCGTCCTGCACGCCGCATGCGGCCGTGAGGTCGTCGTGGCGCGCCGCAAGGGCGACAAGTGGTACGTGGGCGGCATTACGAACGACCGGCCCTATACGACCGAAATCGCGCTCGACTTCCTGCCTGCGGGCCGTACCTTTACGATGACTTCGTTCGAGGACGGGGTGAATGCCGACCTGCAGGCCACGGACTACAGAAAACGGGTGCGCGAGGTGGACGCTTCGACCGTCGTGAAGGTGGAGATGGTGCGCAACGGCGGCTGGGCGGCCGTGATCGAATAGCGGGGCGGGATTTTTCAACCCTTTCCTGCATTTGGGCTTATGGCGGTTGCGGGGCTTTGGCTCCGTGTCCGGAGACGTGGATTATGAAAAAGGAGATGCCGAAAAGCATCTCCTTTTACTTTGTAGTGTGTGCGCGTTCTGCGGCGATTCGTTTTGCAGGCATGCGTTGCCGCGGGACGCATTTTGCGGCGACTTGCAGATGATGCGGGCGCGTACCGGATACGGCCGCATTGTGTTGTGGCCGCGCCGTTTAGGCGGTGATTCGTTTCGCAGGCGTGCGTTGCCGCGGGACGCATTTTGCGGCGACTTGCAGATGCTGCGGGCGCGTACCGGATACGACCGCATTGTGTTGTGGCCGCGCCGTATAATAGTGCGGCTGTTGCCGTTGCGGTGGTGTATACTGCGCCGCGGCAGGTGCTTGGGCACTGCGGCGTGATGCGCCGTTAGGCGTCTTGAAGCGATGTCGCAAGTTCCCCGGTTTGCGGCGCATATTCCCGCATCCGGTAGAGCTGGTCCCGCAGGCGCGGGATGAAGCCCGCTTCGCGGATGGCGGACTGAATGCCTTCGGCGTCGAAACTGTTGTGCGCCCCGGCCGACGATACGACGTTCTCTTCGATCATGATCGACCCCATGTCGTTGGCTCCGCTGTGCAGGGCCGCCTGTGCCGTGGCCTTGCCCACGGTGAGCCACGAAGCCTGAATGTTGGGGATATTGTGCAGCATCAGCCGGCTCACGGCGATGATGCGCAGGTATTCGAGCGGCGAAAAGCGGGTTTCCACGCCCTGCCGTTCCAGCTCGGTGCCCGTCGAACGGAAAATCCACGGGATGAAGGCGATGAAGCCGTAATTGCCTTCGGGACAGCGGGTCTGCAGGTCGCGGATGCGCAGCAGGTGGTCGATGCGCTGGTGCGGCGTCTCGACGTGCCCGTACATCATCGTCGCCGAGGTCGGCAGATTCAGGCAGTGGGCTTCGTGCATCACGTCGAGCCACTTCTCGACCGAAGGTTTGGCGGGGGAGATGGCCCGGCGCACGTCTGAATCGAGCATCTCGGCTCCTGCGCCCGGCAGCGAATCCAGTCCCGCGGCCATCAGGCGGCGCAGGGTTTCGAGCGTCGTCAGCCCGCTTATGCGGGCGATATGCGCCACTTCGGGCGCGCCCAGCGCATGCAGCCGCAGCGAAGGGTAGCGCGATTTCAACCCGCTGAACAGCCGTTCGTAGAAGTCGATCTTCAGTCCGGGGTGCAGGCCGCCCTGCAACAGCAGCTGGTCGCCGCCCAGACGGAGCGTGCGGTCGATTTTTTCGCAGTACTGCTCCATCGTGGTGATGAACGCCCGGTCGGTCTGGTGGGGTTTGCAGTGGAAGTTGCAGAACTTGCAGCCCGAAATGCAGACGTTGGTGATGTTGACGTTGCGGTCGATCTGCCACGTCACGACCTGAGGATCGGGAACCACGGCGCGGCGCACCTCGTCGGCCACCAGCGCCAGCTCCTGCAGCGGGGCTTCGTCGTAGAGCCGGTAGGCTTCTTCGCGCGAGAGCGGCTCCCGCCGCCGGCATTTGTCGTAGATGCGCTGCACGGCCTATCGGTTTTTGCGGCGGTTGCTGCGGCGTACCTGCGGTCCCTGCCCTTCGGCGGGCGCCGGGGTGCGGAGTCCGTCGAGCAGCACCTCGAAATCGAGCTGGCGTTTCTGCAGGTCGGCGCGTTTGACGCGGATGCGCACGGCGTCGCCCAGCGTCATGCGGCGGCCCGTCGAGCGGCCGATGATCTGGTAGTTGGGCTCGTCGAACTGGAAGAAGTCGCCGTCGATGTCGCGCAGGAACGACATGCCCTCGATATGGGTCTCGTCCAGCTCGACATAGATTCCCCACTCGGTGAGTCCCGAAATATGTCCTTCGAACTCTTCGCCGATGCGCTCCTTCATGAATTCGACCATCTTGTACTTGATCGACGCGCGCTCGGCTTCGGCGGCGATGACTTCGCGTTCCGAAGCGCGGAAGCACAAATCTTCGAGCATCGCCTTGTCGGCCGCCTTGCCGTCGGCGAGATAGCGCGCCAGCAGGCGGTGGACCATCATGTCGGGGTAGCGGCGGATGGGCGAGGTGAAGTGCGTGTAATAGGGGAATGCCAGTCCGTAGTGGCCGATGTTGTCGGTCGTGTAATACGCCTTGGCCATCGACCGCACGGCCATCGTCGATACGGCGTTCTCCTCGGTCGTGCCCTTGATCTGGGCGAAAAGCTTGTTCAGCTCCTTGGCTATGGCGCGGCCCTTGGTGGCCTTGAAGATATGTCCGAAGCGGAGGATGAACTGCCGGAAGCGGTCCAGCTTCTCCTCGCTCGGCGAGTCGTGGACGCGGTAAACCATCGGACGTTCGACGGTGCGGCCCTTGTCGGTCTTGCGCTTGCCGCAGAACTCCGCGACGCGGCGGTTGGCCAGCAGCATGAACTCCTCGATCATCTGGTTCGATTCCTTCTGCTCCTTGAAATAGACGCCCAGCGGTTTGCCTGTCTCGTCGAGTTTGAATTTCACCTCTTCGCGGTCGAAGCTGATCGCGCCGTTCTTGAACCGTTGCCGGCGAAGCGCCTGCGCCAGCCTGTTGAGCGTCAGGATCTCTTCGGCATAGTCGCCGCGGCCCGTCTCGATCACCTCCTGCGCCTCGGCATAGGTGAAGCGGCGGTCGGAGTAGATCACCGTGCGGCCGAACCACTCTTCGAGGATGTCGAGGTTCTCGTTGAGGGTGAAGACCGCCGAGAAACAGAGACTCGTTTCGTGCGGGCGGAGCGAACAAAGCTCGTTCGAAAGCCGTTCGGGCAGCATCGGCACGGTGCGGTCCACCAGATAGACCGAGGTGCCGCGTTCGACGGCTTCGTCGTCGATCGTCGATTGGGGGCGCACGTAGTGGGTCACGTCGGCGATATGCACGCCGATCTCCCAGATGCCGTCCCGGACCCTGCGCACCGAAAGCGCGTCGTCGAAGTCCTTGGCGTCGGCCGGGTCTACCGTGAAGGTCGTCACCTGCCTGAAGTCGCGGCGTGCGGCGATCTCCTTGGCGGTGATGCTGCCGTCGATGGCCTCCGCTGCCTGCTCGATTTCGGGGTCGAAGCGGTAGGGCAGCTCGTATTCGGCCAGAATGGCGTGCATCTCCGTGTCGTTGTTGCCCGCCATGCCGAGCCGTTCGACCAGCTCGCCCACGGGGCTTTTGCTGCCTTCGGCCCAGTCGGCGATGCGGACCACGACCTTTTCGCCGTCTTTCACGTCGGGGTATTGCTTTTTCGAGAGGTAGATGTCCATCGGCATGCGGCGCGAGTCGGCCCGCACGAAGATCTGGTGCGCGCCCACCTCGGCCACGCCGACATAGGGTTTGCGGCTGCGCTCGACGATGCGCGTGATTTCGCCTTCGAGTTTCCCGTCGCGGCCGCGGTGGATGGCCACCACCTCCACGCGGTCGCCGTTCAGGGCGTTGGCCGTGTTGCGCTGGTTGACGAAAATATCGTTCTCCTCGCCCTCGACCCGTACGTATATCGAACCGCTCGCCGTCATGTCGGCGATGCCTTCGAAGTGGGGCAGGTGCTTGTGCGTGAGCCGGTATTTCTCGCGGGCGCACTCTTCGACGATGCCTTCGTCGTGCAGGCGTCCCAGTATTTCGAACGTCTCGCGGCGTCCCTCTTTCGTCGCGCCGCCCGAAGCCGACGCGAGGTGTTTGAGCGAGAATTTATTATTGGGGAATTCACGGAAGAGACTCAGGATGACTACCGCCCGATCCGTGTTTTTCGCGCCCCTTGCGGGACGGTTCTTTTGTGATTGCTTTTTCATTTCTTCAGAATTTGGAGGGCGAGACGTTTCATGTAGTCTATGCCCGTGTCGATGGCCCCTTCGTCGGGGTTGAACGTCGCCGTATGGGGCTGTCCGGCCGCGGCGCCCACGCCCAGCCGGTAGAACAGCGACGGATATTTGGTACAGTAGAAGCCGAAATCCTCCGCCGTGGTGCGCAGCGGCAGCATTTTGACCCGCAGTCCGGCTTCCGCGGCCAGCGCCGCCGCATGCTTGACCAGCGCGGCGTCGTTCACTACGCAGGGGTAGCCCCGGCTGATATCGACGTCGGTCCGCACGCCGTGGCGCTTGTCGATGTCCGCGGCGAAGTTGCGGATGCGTTTGTGGATGATTTCGCGCTCGCGCTCGTCGAAGGTGCGAAGCGTGCCTTCGAGATAGACCTGATCGGGCACGATGTTGGTGGCGCCCCCGGCTTCCACGCGGCCGATCGAGAGCACGCACTCTTCGTGGTTGAGCGCCACGAGCCGCGTCACGAACTCTGCGGCGGCCGCCACCGGATCCTTGAGTTGCGGGCGCATGGCCCCGTGGCCGCCCGTCCCGTGCACCGTGAAGCGCAGTTCGTCGCTTGCGGCCATGTATTTGCCGGCGCGGAATCCGAGCGTCCCGACTTCGAGCTGCGGCTCGACGTGTTCGCCGACCACGGCCCGGACGTCGTAGCCTTCGAACGGATTTTCGGCCAGCACCAGCGACGCACCGCCCGGATTGCACTCCTCGCCCGGCTGGAACAGCCCGAAGATCGTGCCGCGGAAATCCGGCTCGGCGGCCAGCTGCTGCAACACGCCGAACAGCACCGCGGCGTGCATGTCGTGGCCGCAGGCGTGCATGACCCCTTGGTTGCGGGAGCTCCAGTCTGCGTCGTTCCGCTCGTCGATCGGCAGGGCGTCGATGTCGGCGCGCAGTACCACGGCCCGGCGTTTGGGGTCGGCTTTGCCGCGGCCTTCGATCTTAGCCAGCACGCCCGTTCCGGCTATGGGACGGTGCTCGATGCCCAGCTCCGAGAGCCGGGCGGAGATAAAGGCCGCCGTGTCGTGCTCCCTGAACGACAGTTCGGGGTGCATGTGCAGGTGACGGCGGAATTGGATGGGATTCATTTCAGTTAAAATATCGCTTTTGCTATCTTGATGATATTGTCGGCCTTGCCCATCGGGTAGTAGTGCAGTACGGGGACTCCGGCCTGTTTCAGCTCCCGGCTCTGGGCGACGGCCCATTCGGTGCCGACTTCGCGGATCGCCTTCGGGTCCTCCCGGTGGCGCAGGACTTCGCGTTCCAGCTCTTCGGGAATGCGGCAGCCGAAGGTCTGCGGCAGCAGCGTCAGGTGGCGCAGTGTCGAGAGGGGTTTGATGCCGGGGATGATCGGCACCGCGATGCCCGCTTCGCGGCAGCGGCGCACGAAGTCGAAAAAGCGGGCGTTGTCGTAGAAGAGCTGTGTGACGATGTACCCGGCTCCGGCGTCGATCTTCGCCTTGAGGGCGGCGATGTCGGCTTCGGGCGAGGGGGACTCTTCGTGCCCTTCGGGGTAGCCGGCCACGCCGATCGAGAATTTCGAGTGGTGGCACTCCTCGACCTCGCCGTCCACGAATTCGCCGCGGTTCATGGCCGCGATCTGCCGCACGAGGTCCACGGCGTGCGAATGGCCCTGCGGGTGGGGCATGAAGAACTTCTCGTTCTGCGATTTGTCGCCCCTGAGCGCCAGTACGTTGTGCAGGCCGAGGAAGTCGAGGTCGATCAGCGCGTCTTCGATGTCGTATTTCGACTGTCCGCCGCAGATCAGGTGCGGCACGACTTCGACGCCGTACTTCTTCTGAATGGCGGCCGAGATGCCCACCGTGCCGGGACGGCGGCGCACCACGTGCCAGTCGATGCCTCCGTCCGGACGCACGGACTGCTTGATTCCCTCGCGGTGGAAGGTGACGTTGATGTAGGCCGGGTCGAATCCGATGAGCCGGTCGATGGCCGCGAATACGCCGCCCATGCCGTCGCCCTTGAGGGGCGGGAGCAGTTCGAACGCGAAGCGCGTGCGGTGTTCGGCGATGGCCGTATTGATTATGTCCAGAACATTCATGGTTCGGTCTGTTGTTGCTTTGGTTCGGCGGGCGGGGCCGCCGGGGCGTTCCCGCGCGTTAAATATTATTGGGTATCAGTTTCTTGATCTCTTCGACCTCCATGCCGCGCCGCCGGGCGTAGTCGAGCAGCTGCTTGGTGTCGATCGTGCCTACGGAGAAGTAGTCGGCGTCGGCGAACATCAGTCCGCAGAGCGCTTCGCCGGGATCGATCATGTAATTCTCGGTGAGCTTCATGCCCGTCGTCATTTCGACCGACAGCAGGTCGAAGACCTCGCGCTTGAGCGAATGGTCGGGCGACGCGGGATAGCCGAAGGCCATGCGGCGGCCGCGGTACTGGCCGCGGACGGTCTGCTGCGGCGTGAGCGGCTCGCCCGTTTCGTAACCCCACATCTGCCGCCGCACGAACGTGTGCACGGCTTCGGCGAAGGCTTCGGTGAGCCGGTCGGCCAGCAGTTTGGCCATGATGGCGCCGTAGTCGTCGCCCTCGGCGCGGAATTTTTCGCAGAGTTCCCTGAGTCCGATGCCGGCGGTGACGGCGAAACAGCCGATCCAGTCGCTGTGCGGCGCGATGCAGTCCGCCAGCGAGCGGTTCTCCTCCCCGCGCGTCTGGTTGCGGAGCATCGCCAGCCGGCGTTCGCGGCCTTTCTGGTCGGTGATCCAGATGTCGTCGCCCTCTGCGCGCGCCGGGAAGATCCCCACGGCGGCCTGCAGCGTGAGCAGCCGCTCGTCGCGGATGCGGGCCAGCAGGGCCTCGGCGTCGGCGAAGACCTTGCGCGCTTCGGCGCCTTTTTCGGGGTGGTCGAGGATTTCGGGATAGCGTCCCTTGAGACCCCATGCCGCGAAGAAGAAGCTCCAGTCGATATAGGGTTCGGCGTCGGCGACGTCGAAGTCGGGGAAGACCATGCGGCCGGGGTGCAGCGGCTCGACGGGCAGGTGCGGGGCGGCGCCTTTGCGGGTCTTGCGGACCTCGACGATCGGAATCAGGTTCCGGGTGCGTTCGGCGCGCAGGTAGTCGCTGCGCAGCGCCTGCTGGTCGGCGCGGACCTTGTCGGCGTACAGCTGGCCGTCGGGACCGAGCAGCTGCGCCAGAATCTGGCTGTTGCGGCTGGCGTTGGGCGAGTGTATCACCAATCCCGAATAGACCGGGGCGATCTTCACGGCGGTATGCAGGTTCGAGGTCGTCGCGCCGCCGATGATGACCGGAAGGCGCAGTGCGCGGCGTTCCAGCTCCTCGCAGACGTGGGCCATCTCGTCGAGCGACGGGGTGATCAGGCCGCTCAGACAGATGCAGTCGGCGCCCCACGCTACGGCCTCTTCGACGATCCGCTGCGACTCGACCATCACGCCGAGGTCCTTTATCTCGTATCCGTTGCAGGCCATCACGACTGCCACGATATTCTTGCCGATGTCGTGTACGTCGCCTTTGACCGTGGCGATCAGCACCTTGCCCGCGTTGTGCGGGGTCTGGGCGCCGCCTTGCTCGATGTAGGGGGTCAGGGCCGCTACGGCGCGCTTCATCACGCGGGCGGTCTTCACGACCTGCGGCAGGAACATCTTACCCTCGCCGAAGAGCGTGCCGACCCGCTCCATGGCGGGCATCAGCAGGGTGTCGATCACGGCCATCGGCGTTCCGAGGGCTTCGTAGCCCTCCAGCGCGTCCTGCTCGATGTAGTCCGCTACGCCCTTGAGCATGGCGTGGCCGATCCGCTCGGCGAGCGTTCCCGCGCGCCATGCGTCGGGGGCCTGCGGCTGGGTTTCGGCCGTGGTGCGCACCTGCTGCGCATATTCGGTGAGCCGTTCGGCGGCGTCGGCCCGGCGGCAGAGGATCACGTCCTCGACGCGTTGGAGCAGTTCGGGTTCGATCTCGCTGTATATCTTCACCATTTGCGGGTTGACGATGCCCATGTCCATGCCCGCGCGGATGGCGTGGTAGAGGAACGCCGAGTGCATCGCTTCGCGCACGGCGTTGTTGCCGCGGAAGGCGAACGAGAGGTTCGACACGCCGCCCGACACCTTTGCGTAAGGCAGGTTTTCCTTGATCCAGCGCGTCGCGTCGATAAAGGCTTTGGCGTAGCCGTCGTGTTCGGGAATTCCCGTCGCCACGGCCAGTATGTTGGGGTCGAAGATGATGTCTTCGGCGGGGAATCCCGCGTCGGTCAGCAGGCGGTAGGCGCGTGAGGCCACCTCGATCTTGCGCTCGCAGGTGTCGGCCTGTCCCTGCTCGTCGAAGAGCATCACCACCGCGGCGGCTCCGTAGCGGTGTATCTCCCGTGCGCGGCGCAGGAATTCGGCTTCGCCCTCCTTGAGCGAGATCGAATTGACCACGGCCTTGCCCTGCGTGACCTCCAGACCCGCCGCGAGCACCTCCCATTTCGAGGAGTCGATCATCGTCGGCACGCGGGCGATTTCCGGCTCCGAGGCCATCAGGTTGAGGAATGTGCGCATGGCTTCGACGCCGTCGATCATGCCGTCGTCCATGCAGACGTCGACGATCTGCGCCCCCGCATCGACCTGCGCACGGGCTACCGACAGGGCCTCTTCGTAATTGCCCTCGCGGATCAGGCGGGCGAATTTGGCCGAGCCTGCGACGTTGGTGCGCTCGCCGACGTTGACGAAATTGGTTTCGGGCGCGATGCGCAGCGGCTCCAGTCCGCTCAGCGTCGTGACGCGGCGCGGCGCCGGAACGGGGCGCGGGGCATAGTTGCAGGCGATTTTCGAAAGTTCGAAGATATGCGCGGGCGTCGTGCCGCAGCATCCGCCGACGATATTGACCAGTCCGCGGCGCATGTATTCGCCCACGTCCTCGGCGAACATCTCCGGGGTCTCGTCGTAGCCGCCCATGACGTTGGGAAGTCCGGCGTTGGGGTGCGCCGAGATACGCAACGGGGCCGTTTCGGCCAGCCGTTCGAGGTAGGGCAGCAGCTGTTTGGCTCCGTAGGCGCAGTTCAGGCCGAGGGAGAGCAGCTGCGCGTGCGACAGCGAGGTGCAGAAGGCCTCGACGGTCTGTCCCGACAGGGTGCGGCCGCTGGCGTCGGCCAGCGTGCCCGACGCCATGACGCGGATCGTGCGGCCGAGTTTTTCGGCCAGCGCGTCGATCGCGTAGAGGGCCGCCTTGGCGTTGAGCGTGTCGAAGATGGTCTCGACCAGCAGGATGTCGGCTCCGCCGTCCAGCAGTCCCCGCGCCTGATCGGTGTAGGCTTCGACGAGTTGTGCGAAAGTCACTTCGCGGGCCGCGGGGTTCGCCACGTCGGCCGACATCGAGGCCGTGCGGTTGGTGGGCCCCATCGAACCCGCCACGAAGCGGGGTTTCTGCGGGTTGCGGGCCGTGAATTCGTCGGCCGCGCTGCGGGCCACGGCCGCCGCCGCACGCGACATTTCGTAGGCATACGCCTCCAGTCCGTAATCGGCCAGCGATACGGCGTTGGCATTGAACGAGTCGGTTTCGATGATGTCGGCCCCCGCCTGCAGGTATTTGACGTGGATTTCGCGCACCGCTTCGGGCCGCGTCAGGGCCAGCAGGTCGTTGCACCCCTTGAGCAGCGCGGGCCACTCGCGGAACCGTTCGCCCCGGTAGTCCTCTTCTGTCAGTCCGTACTGCTGGACCATGGTGCCGAAGCCGCCGTCGAGCAGCAGGATGCGGGATTCGAGTTGTTCGTATATGTCGGCCATTTATTTCTCTCTGATTTCGATTTCAAACAGTTTGTTCCAGTTCTTGCCCGTGACGAGGATGCGCCCTCCGGCCGCGTCGTATGCGATGCCGTTGAGCACGTCGGTCGCCGGGGTCACGTCCTCTTCGGGCAGCAGCCCCGTCAGATCGACGATCCCCTCCACCGCGCCCGTCGCCGGGTCGATGATGACGATTTGGTCGGTGGTGTAGACGTTGGCCCATATCTTGCCGTCGATCCACTCCAGCTCGTTGAGGAAGTTGAGCGTCTCGCCCCGGAGCGTCACCGTGGTACGCTTTTCGCGTTTGAAGGTGGCCGGGTCGAGCGTGTAGATGTTTGCCGTGCCGTCCGACATGTAGAGCTTCTTCCCGTCGGTCGTGAGGCCCCAGCCCTCGCCGGGATAGCGGAACTCCCTGATTTTCTCTCCCGTCCGGGCGTCGTAGACATAGGCTTTGTTCGACTGCCACGTGAGCTGGTAGACCTTGCCGTCCAAGAGGGCGATCCCTTCGCCGAAGTCCTCCTTGGGAAGACGTGCGAAGACCTCCGCGCGGCCCGTCGCGAGGTCGAGCGTCTGCACGACCGATTCGCCGTGCTGGCCCGTGCCTTCCCACAAACGGCCGTCGGCGTATTGCAGGCCCTGCGTATAGCTGGTCGCCGGGTGCGGGTGGACCGCCCGGACGCCGTAGGTGTATTCCTTGGGTTCCGCCGGCGCCGCGGGGCGTTTGGCCCGGACCTGATTGCCGCCGCACGAAGCCAGCAGCAGTCCCGACAGCAGAACGGTAGCGAACTTTCTCATCTCTTTCTTGTGAATTCGTCAGCAAAGACAGCGCGAGCCGGAAACGGAAGCGAATTTATTCGGCCGGGCCGGACGCCGCCTGTCTGAGCGGAGGTTTATCCTCCGCAAAGATAGGAAAAACCCGCCATATGACGAATTTTTTGACTATCTTTGCATTTACCCGCGTTTTCGGATGCCTGCGCATTTTCCGAAAACAGCCTTTGCGGAGTTTGCCGCCGCCGGCTGCAATACACTATATTTTAGAAAAAATATTGGTTTGTCCGCGAAAATCGCTATCTTTGCGAGCCGATTTCGGAAATAAGACAATAACAATATAGAAAGCATTCATTATGAAGATCGTAAGAGAACAACGCGAAGAGAACAATTCGCTGCTCAAGGTAACGGTGGGCGAAGAGGATTACGGCCAAGCCGTCGAGAAAGAGTTGCGCGAATACAGGCGCAAGGCCAATATTCCTGGTTTCCGCCCCGGCATGGTGCCCATGGGTCTCGTCAAGAAGATGTACGGCAAGGGCGTGCTGGCCGAGCAGGCCTACCGCACCGCCTCGAACTCGGTGTTCGAGTATCTCCAGAAGGAGAACATCGACTACTTGGGCGACGTGATTCCTTCGGAAGAGCAGGGCGATTTCGATTTCGAGAACGGCAAGGAGTTCGAATTCGTGTTCGAAATCGGCGAGGCTCCTGAGATAAAACTCGAACTTTCGGACAAGGATAAGCTGACCTACAGCAAGATCAAGGTGGACAAGAAGATGCACGACGACTACCGCGCCAACTACCTGCGTCAGTACGGCCGTCTGGTCGATGCCGACGAGGTGACTTCGGACGAGGCGCTGTCGGTCACGCTCGACAACGGCGAGATGAACGTGGCGGACGCTTACGTGGGCCTGATCTCGATGTCGGAGGAGGAGCGCAAGCCTTTCATCGGCAAGAAGGTGGGCTTCAAGACCGAAGTCAATGTCAACGAACTCTACAAGAACCCGTCGCAGCGCGCCGCCGTGCTGCAGGTCAAGGAGAACGAGCTGGAGGGCATCAAACCCGAATTCACGCTCGAAATCACCAAGATCCGCAAGTTCGCCGAACCTGAGCTGAACGAGGAGTTCTTCAAGACGGCATTCCCCGGTGGCGAGGTGAAGGACGAGGCCGGACTGGACAAGTTCATCGACGCGCGCATCGAGCCGGAGCTGCGCCGCGAAAGCGACTACCTCTTCACGCTCCAGCTGCGCGACTATCTGGTGCAGAAAGCCGGTCTGAAGATGCCCGAAGCGTTCCTCAAACGCTGGCTGTATACGATCAACGAAGGCAAGTTCTCGATGGAGGACATCGACAAGGACTTCGACCAGTTCCTGAAGATGTTCACGTGGAACTACCTGCAGAAGCACTTCATCAAGCAGGACAATATCACGGTGACCAAGGACGAGGCGCTCGCGGAAGCCAAGGCGCTGGCCGCCGCGCAGTTCGCGCAGTACGGCATGCCGTCGGCTCCCGAAGATATGCTGGCCGGCTATGCCGAGAAGATCCTCGCCGACAAGGATCAGGGACAGAAGATCTACGAGAAGCTGTACGAAGTGAAGGTCGTGGAGGATGTGAAGTCGAAGATCAAGGTGACGGAAAAAGCCGTATCTGCCGACGATTTCGCCAAATTGGCCAAGGCGCTTTAGTATTTGCCGAAAAAAGATTATCTTTGGACTTTGCAGGCGTGATGTTTGCAAAGTCCTTTTGTTTGACGATATACAGCTTTAAACGCCGTTTCGGCGACAGTCCCCCGCCCGCAGTTCCCGCCCGGAGCCGGCCGTGGGCCGCGAATAAGAGATGCCGGGCTGCCGGCCGGCGGTAAAAACGATAGCGATAGCGACAAACGATAACGAACGATAACAATTACGATAATTTATTATGTCAGAATTTGAAAAATACGCACGGAAACACTGCGGGATCAGTTCGCTGAAACTGCACGATTTCCAGTCGGTCAGCGGCGCCTACGTGTCGCCTACGATCATCGAAGAGCGTCAGCTGAATATCGCCACGATGGACGTCTTCTCGCGACTGATGATGGACCGCATCATCTTCCTCGGCGCGCCGATCTACGACGACGCGGCCAATATCATTCAGGCGCAGCTGCTGTTCCTCGAATCGGTCGATCCCGAAAAGGACATTCAGATCTATATCAACTCGCCCGGCGGTTCGGTTTCGGCCGGACTGGGCATTTACGACACGATGCAGCTGGTCAATTCCGACGTGGCGACCATCTGCACGGGACTGGCCGCTTCGATGGGCGCCGTGCTGCTCACGGCGGGCGCCAAGGGCAAGCGTTCTGCGCTGCCCCATTCGCGGGTGATGATCCACCAGCCGCTGGGCGGTGCGCAGGGACAGGCCTCGGACATCGAAATCACGGCACGCGAGATCATGAAGACCAAACGCGAACTGTACGAGATTCTCTCGGCCCATTCGGGCGTCGCGCTCAAGAAGATCGAGAAGGACGCCGACCGCGACTACTGGCTCTCGGCGCGCGAAGCCAAGGAGTACGGGCTGATCGACGAAGTGTTATCCAAACGCGGGAAATAATGGCATCGGGAAAAGGCAACAACCATAAGAACGGGGCGGGCGGCGACTGCTGCTCGTTCTGCGGCGCCAAGCGCAGCGACGTGGAGATCATGTTTCAGGGCATCGACGGCGCCAACATCTGCAACAAATGTATTGAGAACGGCTACCGGATCATCGTCGAGAACGACGTGGCTTCGGAGCGCGGCGGCAGCGCCGCCGCTGCGCCGCTCAAGATGGAGGAGCTGCTCAAGCCGGCCCAGATCAAGGATTTCCTCGACCAGTATGTCATCGGTCAGGACGACGCCAAGCGTTATATGGCCGTGGCCGTTTACAACCACTACAAGCGGCTGCTCTACGCCCCCAAGGAGGACGAGGTAGAGATCGACAAGTCGAATATCGTGCTGGTGGGACCCACGGGTACGGGCAAGACGCTGATGGCCCGCACGATCGCCAAACTGCTGAAGGTGCCCTTCACCATCGTGGACGCCACGGTGCTGACCGAGGCGGGCTACGTGGGCGAGGATGTCGAGAGCATCCTTTCGCGGCTGCTGCAGGTCGCCGACTACAACGTCGAGCAGGCCGAACGGGGCATCGTCTTCATCGACGAGATTGACAAGATCGCCCGCAAGGGCGACAACCCTTCGATCACGCGCGACGTTTCGGGCGAAGGCGTGCAGCAGGCCCTGCTGAAGATTCTCGAAGGAACCGTGGTCAACGTGCCCCCTCAGGGCGGGCGCAAGCACCCCGAACAGAAATTCATTCAGGTCGATACGCGCAACATCCTCTTCATCTGCGGCGGCGCGTTCGACGGCGTGGAGAAGAAGATCGCCCAGCGTCTGAACACCCGCGCCATGGGGTACGGACGGCTCCGCGCCGACCGCATCGACCGCAACAACCTGATGCAGTACATCACGCCGCAGGACCTCAAGTCGTTCGGACTGATTCCGGAGCTGGTGGGGCGTCTTCCGGTGCTGACCTACATGCAGCCCCTCTCGCGCGAAGCCCTGCGGTCGATTCTCACCGAACCGAAAAACGCCATCGTCAAGCAGTACAAGCGGCTTTTCGAGCTGGACAACGTCAAGCTTACGTTCGACGACGCGGTGCTGGATTACATCGTGGACAAGGCCGTCGAGTTCAAACTCGGCGCCCGCGGCCTGCGTTCGATCTGCGAGGCGATCATGATGGACACGATGTTCGACCTGCCCTCGACCGACACGCGGAAATTCGTCGTGACGTTGCCATATGCAAAGAAAAAGATAGAAAAAGCAAATATTTTAGAGCTTAAACAAGTTGGGTAGTATCTTTTTTATTACTTTTGTGGCAGAAGATACGCTGATTAATACAAAGACTTTAAAACTTTAAATACTCATGTCATCTACCAATTCCAAACTAACGCGTGTAGCGGACAATATCCGCA
>NZ_AENZ01000050.1:0-25441 GCF_000183485.2 Alistipes sp. HGB5
CTATTTCATGCAGTTTATATCGGGATAATGAACGCAATAAGAAAACCGACCTTTCATGCTGCAAGATACAACTGGGTGAAATACCTCGGTTCCGATGTCCGCTCCAGACCGCTCCAGTCCGTACCGAGGGTTTGTTTTGGCGCCCGCATGGTTGTAATATTGCAGAGGGAAACGACCCACCCTCGGAAGCCGTAGCGGAGGTTTGGCATAGATTTTTCGAAAATTTTTCCGCCGCGGATTTTTCGCCTCACTTGAGGCGAGCGAGCTGTACCTTTGTATGCCGAAAATTTTTTCGGCATACGAAAGGAGCTCGCTCTGCGAGGCCGGGCGTTCTCCCCAGTCGAACGCCTTTTGAACCGATATTATGGATACCGACCGAAAACTGACAGACAAGACCGGAAAGAAGCCCCGAACGCTGAGCTATAAATACTCTTTCCACCTCAATGAAGAGCAGAACATCCACTTCAACGAACTGCTCTGCAAAGCCGGATCGGAGCATAACCGCAGCCGGTTTATCGTCAAAAGAATCTTCGGGGAGGAGTTCGTTGTCGTCAGACGCGACCCTTCGAAAGTGCAGTTTATTGCCCGGCTGAATGACTTTTATTTCCAATTTCAAAAGCTGGGGAATAACTGTGTGCCCGTCAAGGCGATATAATAAATATAGCGATGGCAAGCTATTAGGTAAGTGTTCTTTGCAAATAACCTATCATCAACCGACTTATCTGAAAGGGAAACCGGACAGGGAGTGTAGCATGTCGGGGTAAACCATAAGTCAGTCAGTTACCGGACTGCGACTGAATGGGGTGATGAAAGACAGATATGAGGATAAAATCCGGATTGATTGAATGACAGCCTGAGCGGTACCTAGCGAAACTGTGACGTTAAGGTAACTATACTCGTCATATCGTGATACTCTCATTGTAGTAGTTGGACAGAGAGAGCAAGAACTTATCACGACGCAACTGTAATAAACAGTAAAAGGCGGACGTCATATCCGACAATCTGTCGTGCCATAGTTATTATATCGTAAACGGGGATTACCTAAACCGGAATGCCGTAAGGCTATTGGACGAAGGTCTATGAATATCCGGCATGGTAACGGAGCCTCCGTAGTAGTCTGCGCGAGGGAAAACCTCGCACATGACGAAGGGCGGCAGCTAATATTCATTAATACGATTAACGGAAAATGCGAGAGGCATTATGAGAAGTCCCGCAAGAGTATTAAACAGTCTGACAAAGCATAGTCAAACCACGGAATACAGGTTTGAGAGGCTTTATCGTATTCTTTTCAATGAGGAAATGTATTATCTGGCTTATCAACGAATATATGCCAAGCCGGGTAATATGACACAAGGTGCAGACGGAGAAACCATCGACCGTATGAGCCTTCCCCGCATTGAGAAACTGATCCTTTCGTTGAAAGACGAAAGCTACTCTCCCCAGCCATCGAGAAGAGTGCACATCCCGAAGAAAAACGGAAAGACACGACCTCTCGGCGTACCCTCTTTCGACGACAAACTGGTGCAGGAGGTAGTACGAATGGTACTGGAAGCTATTTACGAAGGTCACTTTGAAGATACTTCGCACGGCTTCCGTCCGCATCGCAGCTGCCACACCGCATTGAATGCCGTACAGAAGACTTTTACGGGTAAGAAGTGGTTCATCGAAGGAGATATAAAAGGTTTCTTCGACAATGTCAATCATGATATTCTGATCGACATCTTGAAGGAACGTATCTCCGACGAACGATCCATACGGCTTATCCGGAAGTTCCTCAGGGCGGGTTATCTGGAACAATGGCGATTTCATGGAACGTACAGCGGCATGCCGCAAGGCGGAATTATCAGTCCGGTACTGGCGAACATTTACTTGGACAAGCTGGATAAGTACATGAAAGAATATGCCGCCGGATTCGACAGGGGTAACAGGGTAAGAGCGTACCGTGAATACGAAGTTCTCACTTACCAAAAGAGGCTGGTTATGCGTGAACTCAAAACAGCGACAAATAATGTAGAAAGAAAAGTGCTCGTCAAACGGCTCAAAGAGATAGACAAAACCCGATCCGCGATGCCGTGCTTCGACCCTATGGACGGAAACTTCAAGAGGCTTAAATATGTGAGGTATGCCGACGACTTCCTCATTGGAATTATCGTAAGTAAAGTAAAGATCAAGGACGATATAAAGCGTTTCCTTGCAGACAGACTGGCATTGGAACTATCGGATGAGAAAACGCTCGTCACTCATACTGAAAAGCCTGCAAAATTCCTCGGATATGAGGTGACTGTCCGCAGGTCGAACCTGCAAAAACGGAACAAACGGGGAAGCTTGTCCCGTGTGTATGGAAACAAGGTCAGATTAAAGGTGACGACCGAAGTGATAAAGAAAAAGTTGTTGGAACTCGGTGTGCTGAAATTCAGCTATCATAACGGGCACGAGCAATGGATTCCTAAACATAGGTCGGAACTTATCAATAATGACGACCTTGAAATCCTTGACAGTTACAATGCCGAGATCAGAGGGTTTTACAACTATTACTCGATAGCTAACAACGCTTCTGAACTGAACACTTTTCACTACATCATGCAGTACAGTATGTACAAAACCTTTGCCGGGAAATACCGGACCACGGTAAGACGAATTTGCCGGAAATACAAACGCAACGGAGTCTTTACAGTCGGGTATACGGTAAAAAACGGCAAAGCAAAAGAACGTCGCTTATACAATGAAGGGTTCAAAAGAAAAAGACCTTCCTATGATCGGTCGGTTGACAGATGCCCGAATCCAATGCCCGGCGTCAGCACCACAAGCCTTATAGACAGGCTGAAAGCTCAGAAATGTGAGTTGTGCGGTGCTACGGATAATCTGGTTATGCACCATGTGCGTAAACTCGGAGAACTGAAAGGCAAGGAGAATTGGGAAAAACTGATGATTGCCAGACGGCGTAAGACTATGGCCGTTTGCGGAAGCTGTCATCAAAAGATACATCATGGAACGTTTTAGACTGACAATATTAGCGGAGAGCCGGATACGCTGGAAGGTGTACGTCCGGTTCGGAGGCGAGTATTGGGAAACCTATCATAGAAATATGACAAGGCGCCGGGTACTTAGCCTGCATAATCAGATTGTAAAAGCTGTCAATTCGCACTTTTCCAACGTCACGATTCCGCATCAGATCGCCGCATTGGAACAGCGCATGAGGGAATTGAAAGCCTTTAGTATCAAGATACTGAACCTTGCCAAACAAGCTAAGGAATGGTTGCGAATATAAGATCGCGCCCCTCGCCCAGTGGAGCGTTGTATTATAACAAGGAGAAAGTGGATAAGGATGAAGCCGAAGTGCTCCTCTGGCAGAAGATGCTCGAACCGTTCGATAAACACGGGCGAATGGATATCGACGCTTGTATGGATAGTTTCCGGCCATACCTCGAAGCCAACCGCAGAACGACCAATACGGTATTCCATGTTTTACTGAATCCTTCGCCCGAAGACAAACTGACAGGCGAACAGTTACGGGAAACCGCCAAGGAGTATATGGAACGTATGGGATATGGAGATCAACCTTATATTGTTTTCAAGCATAATGACATTTCCAGAGAGCATCTCCATCTGGTATCGTTGCGTGTCGATGAGAACGGACATAAGCTGTCGCATGATTTCGAAACAGAATAACGGAGAGCAACGGCAAAGAATCGGGACTGTGGCTTTTCCGCGGTTCCGTTTTTTGCGCAGCGGGACATTATAAGATCTTCGACATCAACCTGCGGCAGCATTTCTATTCGCCGGAGGTGGTCCACGACTCGCTCTGCCGCAGCAATATTCTGAAAACAAACGACGAGGAGTTGACCGTCGTAAGCCGGATGTTCGGCATACAGGCGCAGGAGCCGCAGGCGCAGTGTCGCGACCTGCTCGAAAAATACGGACTCCGTACCGTGATACTCACCTGCGGCGCCGTCGGAAGCCATGTATTCACTCCGGACGGCATGTCGTACGTCGCCACGCCGCACGTCGAAGTGGCCGACGGTGTCGGCGCGGGGGATTCGTTCACGGCGCAGATCAGGAAGGAATAGGCGGCGGTCAGTTGACCGCCGCCTGTTCTGATGAAACACCCGGAGACTTTCGTTTGCAATAACGTTCGCACTGCCCGGCGATGTCGTAGCCGAGCATCGCGCCGAGCATGAAATCCTCCTCGGCGGAGAGTTCGTTGAGCGGCTTGTGGATGAATGTCGCCACGGTCTCCAGACACATGCGGTTGCCGAAATAAAGATTCACCTTGCTGTCGGTCACCGACTGAATCCGGTAAGCGATACCGAGCCTTTCCAGCCGCTCGGAGAGCAGAGAAGCGCAGGTGCGGCACATCGTGCAGAGCACCAGACTCCGTACACCTTTCTGGAACTCGTAAATCTGGTGCAGGAACAGCTTCATCGAATCGTAACGGCTGAACTCCTCGGCGCTCATCGTTACTCGTTTTTAATCTGTTCGCACCATGCGGCAACCCGCCGGTCGGTCTTGTCGGGCGCGCTTTCATCGACGGCAAGTCCCACGAACTTTCCGCCGCGGCAGACCAGCGAACCTGTTTCGTCATACCCTTCGGGCGCATAGGCTCCGACGAACGTGCAGCCGCTCTGCTGCAAGCCGTCGTAAATCAGCCCGACGGCATCGCAGAACGTATCGGGATAGGAACCGCTGTCGCCGCAGCCGAAAAGCGCCACCTTTTTACCGCTCAGATCCTGCGCCTTCAGCTGATCCAAAAAGCCGTACCAGTCGTCCTGCAATTCGCCTGCGCCCCACGTCGAAGAACCCAGCACGAGCAGGTCGTATTTCTGCACTTCGCCGGCCGGCGTATCGGCCACATTGTGTACATCGGCGTCCGCGACGCCCAATTGTTTGGCAATATCCGCAGCCACGGCCTCGGTCGTGCCCATCGTACTGCCGAAAAAGATACCAGTCATAATTTCGTCGTTTTTGGTTTACGGCAAAGAAACAGCATTCCCACCGGATCGTCAATACCGGATTTTAGGGGTTTTGGCGCGGCCGGATAGCATTATGATGGGATGCCGCACGAACGCAACTCATTATTATTGGTGATGATTGCAATGCAATTTACCAAGATATGGCGATTGCCGCATATGCCGGGGCGCTATACTTTTGTCCCGTGAAAACAGAACTATGCGGCTACTCCTGAAATATTTGCTATTTATCCTGCTGCCTGCGTACACGTACGGGCAGTCCGGCCGGCCCGACGCCGGGATCACGTTCGAAGTTACCGATTCCCTGCACAATCCGCTGGCGTATGCTACGGTGGCGCTGACTCCTATGTCGGGGGGGAAGGCCTACGCGACGACGACCGATGAGGAGGGCCGGGCACGTTTCACCCTGCCCGCGAATACCTACAATGCGGATATCTCATATATCGGATATGTCTCCCAACGGATGGAGGTACGGCCCGTCAGCGGCAGCGACATGCTGCGGACCGTCCGGCTCCGGACAAGCGACACGCAGATCCGCGAGGTCGTAATCACGGCGACCCAAGTGCGGGGACCGGTCTCGGGCGTGCATATCGGCCGGGACGCGATGAACCACATCCAGCCGTCGAGTTTCGGGGACCTGCTCGAACTGCTGCCCGGCGGACGGGCCTCCGACCCCTCGTTTTCCTCCTCGAACCACATTCATCTGCGCGAGATCGGCACCTCGAACAGCGATTACCAGACTACATCGCTCGGCGTTTCGTTCGTCATGGACGGAATTCCGATGTCGAACGACGCGGGCATGACATACAATTCGGGAACGACCGTCGGCAATAATATTTCATTGAACAGAGGCGTCGACATGCGCACGATGCCGACCGATGAAATAGCTTCGGTAGAGATTCAGCAGGGCATTCCGTCGGTCGAATACGGCGATCTGACCAGCGGACTGATCAAGATCAAGCGCAAGGAGGGAGGCCGCAACCTCGAAGCCCGCTTCAAAGCGGATCTGGGCAGCCAGCTGCTCTATGTCGGCAAAGGATTCGAATGGGGCGCTCCGGCCGACCTGCTGACGATGAACGTCGGCGCGACATGGCTCAACTCCCACGACGACCCGCGCAATACGCGCCAGAACTACCAGCGTGCGACCGGATCTTGGCGCATGAAGAAACGCTGGGAAAGCACCTCGGCCTACCGTTACACGTTGGGCGGATCGCTCGACTACACCGGCTCTTTCGACCGCCAAAAAAGCGACCGGGATATCGACGAAGGCCCGGCGGGCATCCCCCTCGAACGCTACAAATCGAGTTACAACAACGTCGTCGCGGCGGTGAATTTCACCGCCGAATCCAAGGGTGCGAATTTTTTCCGCAGCTTCGATTTTTCCGCTTCCGTCTCTTCCGAATTCGACCTGATCGACCGCTGGCGTTACCGAGCGAACAGCGGCAACGTCCCTATACGCACGGCAGTCGAAGAGGGCGTCTTCGATATGGAAGTGCTGCCGGTCCGCTATGAAGCGACCCTGCAGGTGGACAACAAACCGTTCTACGCCAACGCCAAGGCGGTAGCCCTGCTGGGAGCCGACACCCCGCTGAGCCGCAACACGATCCGCATCGGAGCCGAATGGAACATGTCGAAAAATTACGGCGGCGGTCTGCTTTACGACGTGACGCGCCCATTTACCGACCTGATGAGTTCCCATCCGCGGCGTTACGACGCCCTGCCGGCGCTGCACCGGCTCTCGGCGTTTCTGGAGGACAATACGACGATTACGGCCGGCGAGTGGCGGATCGAGATAATGGCCGGACTGCGTACGACGGCCATGGCCAATCTCGGAAGCCGTTACACCCTGCAGGGCAAATTCCATTTCGATCCGCGTGCCAACCTCTCGGTGACGCTTCCGGCGTTCGACATGGCAGGCGACCCGATGCGCATCACATTCGCGGGCGGCGCGGGATGGCACACCAAAACGCCTACGCTCGACCAGCTCTTCCCCGAACCGGACTACTCCTATTACACGCGGCTCAACTATTTCCCGGCGGACGACGAATCGAAACGCCGTGTCAATGTGGAAGTCTTCAAGCACGACCCCACCAATTACGACCTGAAGGCGGCGCGGAACTTCAAATGGGAGGTGCGCGGCAATGCGGAGTGGAACGGATACGGATTGTCGGTAACCTATTTCCGGGAGAATATGACCTCGGGATTCCGCACCTCGACCGACGTACTCACCCGGACCTACCGCGAATACGACACCGGACCGCTCAAGGATATGGAGTTCACCGGACCGCCGCAGCTCGAATGGCTTCCCTACAAGGACAAAACGGTATTCCAGACCGTCGGCGTCAAGACCAACGGAAGCCGCACATTCAAGCAGGGCATCGAATTCTCGCTCTCCACGCGGCGCATCCGGGCGCTGGCCACGAAACTCATCGTCTCGGGCGCCTATTTCAAAACCCGCTATGAGAACAGCGAACCCCAGTACGTCCTGACGACCGTACAGCTCGCAGAAGGGACGCCCTATCCTTACATCGGGCTTTACGATCAGGACGACAACACGTTTCACGAAGTATGCAACACCAATTTCCTGCTCGACACCCAGATTCCCAAACTGGGGCTGATTTTCTCCACGTCGTTCCAATGCCAGTGGTTTTCCGGCATGAAGGCCGAATGGTGCAATCCTGCGCCGACCAGCTACCTCGACCTGCAGTTACAGGAACATCCGTTTACGGCCGAGTCGGCAGCCGACGGTATTTTGCAGCATATGATCCACGACAACGTATCGAAAGAAGCCTATCTCTACCGTCTCACGCCTTTCAGTATGAACGTCAATCTCAAAATCTCGAAACGGCTTTACCGCGACCGGCTCAACATTGCGATTTTCGTAAACCGGCTGTTCACATACAGTCCTTCGTACAGAAACGAGACCAACGCACTGGTACGCCGCTATTCCAGCCCCTATTTCGGCATGGAACTCAACTTCAAACTGTAATGCGATGATGATGAAATCTACCATACGGACCCTGTTTCTGCTCTCCGCACTGCTGTTTTCGGCCTGCGAAAAAGACGATTCGATTTTCACCGAACTGTCCATCCGGTTCGTGATGCCGGACAGCCGCCCCGTCGAAAAGCTGGAAATACGCACGGACATCTCCTACTTCGACAATATCAACTCCGGAGAGCGGGTGCCATTTCCCGCCGCCGAACAGAACAGCGCGACAATACGGCTCCGCAAAGGGGTTTACACGTTCATCGTCGAAGCCGACGCGACCTATTCGACCGGAGAAAAGAAGATTCTGCGCTGCACGGATTACAATCAGATTCCAGCAGCAATGACTTGGGTAGAGGACAGCGAATCGATCGTGTTGTTACTAAAATCGATCTGACGATGATGAAGGCCCTTTTCCTGTCGATACTGGCGCTGCTGCCCGCCGCCGCTTCCGCCCAGCGCGATACGCTCGGCGTATTGGAGCGTTCTTCCGTTTTCAGCGCGGAGGACGAACGGGCCGTAGCCGGATTTCATACGGAGTCGCCCGCGATGATGCTCTACCGCAGCGAACAGTCGCTTTCGCAGATCTCGCTCCGCATCGACCTGCGCCGTGAGCAGGAGGCGCTGCTGCAGCCGCTGGGCGACGGAGCCCTCGACGGGGGATTTTATGCCGAAAGCTACCGGCGGCTCAGCGAGCGGTCGGCAGCGTGGGCAGACGCCCGGTACGTCCGCGGCAACCGCCGCAACGTCTGCTGGAACTCCACGGCCGACTACCTGCTGCTCTATCCCTGCATCACGGCGGATTCCGCCGGAGGAAACCTCTCGACCGAGGAATATGCTTTCGGCGGCGGCTATGTCCACCGGGTGGGACGCTTCGACCTTGCGATCCGGGGCGACTACCGCGCCGGACAGGAATACCGTCAGGTCGATCCGCGGCCCCACAACGTCGTGTCGGATTTCACGATCAAACTCGGCGTAGGCATGCAGTTCCCTCAGTACGTTTTGGGGCTGGACCTGCAGGGGCGGCTCTATAAACAGGATCAGGACATAGACTTTTTCTATCCGCCCGGCGCCAGCTCTTCCGAGCTGTATATGACCGGACTGGGCAGTTATTACACCCGCTATTCACTGAACAGCGATAGTTTCAACATCGGCTATGACGGAAAGGGTTGTCTGCTGGCGGCACAGCTCATGCCGCGGCACGCGAAAGGCTGGTATGCCCGTGCCGCATTCGAAAGCCTTACGACGGATCGGCTCAACAAATCCAACAACACGGTCCCCATAACCCGGCTCAAAACCCGTCAGGCGACCCTCTCCGCAGCCTACCGCAGCGGCCGCTGGAGCCTGCGCGCCGGAGGCGGCTATGAACTGCGCCGCAGTATCGAAATGATAGCCGACCGTACGGGACACAGCGTCATCGTCGATGAACAGGCGATGTATAAGAACCGTATCTGGCACGCCGACGCCGAAGCGACCGTCGAATGGCGGTGCGGCACGGTGAATTACATGCTCAGTCCCCGCGCGGAATGGCGGCAGTCCACGGCCACGTACGCCTATCCGGCACGGCGGATGCGGCTCGCGCAGTTCTGCGGAGCGGTACGCGGCAGCGCAGAATGGCTCCGTCCGCAGTGGCGCGTGAAAGCGACGGCAGGAATCGGCTGTTACGTCTCGCCCGACGAGGAGGTTTCGCTCAGCAACGTGCTGAACAACATTTCGGAATACCTGACTTACACGGCGGCGCGGCTGAGCGGCCGGGCCGTCTCCCCCGAGGTGTCCCTGCGGGCCGAACGCCGCCTGAGCCGGAATCTGGCCTGCTTCGCCGAGGCGGGGTGGACGCCCCGGTTTTACAGCGGAGGATTGTCCGAACACGTTCTGACGGCGACGTTCGGCATCCTGTTCTAAACGATCGAACCAATATTTGTCAAACCAATAATAAAAACCGATTATGAAAAAGCTTTTCTTAATTCTCACCACGGCCCTCTTCGCAGCGGGCTTCGCATCCTGCACCGACGATCCCGAAGAAACGGTCAATCCCGTCGTCGTATCCGAAATCTTGCGCGCGCTCGGCGGCAATGTGCTGGTAAACGTGCCCGAGGAAAATTTCGACGTGAATATTCCCGCCGATGCTGCGTCGTGGGTTCAGATCAATAAAGCCGAATCTTCGGGCAAAGCGCTGGTGCTGTCCGTCGATGAGAACGAAACGGGGACGGAACGTTCGACCGTCGTGAACGTGACGCGGAGCGGCAAGAGCACCGTTCTGGCGACCGTAACCATCAAACAGAGCGACATCACGCTGCAAGCCGGCGAATTCGTGATCGAGGAGATCTACTTCACAGGCACGGCGCTTCCCGAAACGGGAAAGCCTGACAGGTGGCTGGGCGACCAGTACATCAAGATCCGTAACAACTCCGACGAAGACCTCTATGCCGACGGCATGATGCTGATCCTTTCGAGCGGACTCAATTCGGGCACGAACAGCGAGATGCTCGAAGGCAAGGACTTCCGCAAGGAGTGTTGTGCGGGCAATGCGTTCTACTGCATTCCCGGCAACGGACAGGATGTGCTGGTCAAAGCCGGCGAGTCGCTGATCGTCGTCAACAACGCCCAGAACCACACCATCGGCAACCCGAACTCGTGGGACGCCACGAAAGCCGATTTCGAGTGGTACGACGTTTCGTCGAACGAGAACTATCTGGATATCGACAACCCCGACGTGCCCAACCTCGACAAATGGTACGCTTCGACATTGACGGTCCAAGTGCTCCACAACCGCGGCTTCAACGCCGTGGCTATCGCCATGCCGCCCGTCGGCCTGACTGCAGAGCAGTTCCTCGCCGAATACCCGCTCAAAGACGCCCAGTATATCTTCCACTCCCCGAACGGCTCGGACAACACGCTGCCGCTGCGCAACTGCTACCGCGTGCCTAACGAATGGATACTCGACGCCGTGAACACGGGCTGCCGCGACGCATACTACATCGCCCCGTGGGACGCTTCGCTCGACGCAGGTTACGCATGGTGCGGTACGGCCGACGGAGATGCCGGCCGCTTCGGCAAGTCGGTGATCCGCAAGAGCGGTTCCAGCGGCAAACTCATCGACTCGAACAACTCGACCAACGACTTCGAGTCCAATACGAAGGCGTCGCTGATCAAGTAAGCCGGAAGAACGACCATTCTTTATGACCGATTCTGTCATCGAATGCCGCAACCTCACCCATTGTTACGGGGAGCGGCTGATATACAAAGACCTGAGTTTCGAGGTTCCGCGCGGGCGGATCCTCGGACTTTTGGGTAAAAACGGCACCGGAAAAACCACGACCATCAACATTCTGAGCGGCTATCTCCAACCGCGCGCCGGACAGTGTCTGATCTTCGGCGAGGATATCCGCACGATGCGGCCCGAAACCCGCGCCCGGATCGCCCTGCTGATCGAGGGACACGTGCAGTACGCCTTCATGACCATCGAGCAGATCGAACGGTTCTATGCGCGGTTTTATCCCCGCTGGAACCGCGACGCCTATTACGGACTGATGGAAATGCTGAAGGTGGCGCCCCGGCAGCGCATCTCGCGCATGTCGTGCGGACAGCGTTCGCAGGTGGCCTTAGGGCTGATTCTCGCCCAGAACGCCGATCTGCTCGTGCTTGACGACTTCTCGATGGGACTGGACCCCGGTTACCGCCGCCTGTTCGTAGAATACCTGCGCGACTATGCGCAGAGCGAGGAGAAGACCGTTTTCCTTACCTCGCACATCATTCAGGACATGGAAAAGCTCGTGGACGACTGTATCATCATGGATTACGGAAGCATTCTGGTACAGATGCCCGTCGGCGAACTGCTCGGCACGTTCCGGCGATACACCTTCACGCCGGGCGCCGACGTCACGATCCCCGCCGGCGACGGCCTCTACCACCCGAGCGTCGTGAACGGGCGCGCCGAACTCTATTCGTTCGACTCCCCTGCGACGGTACAGGGCGTGCTGGAGCGCGCGGGCATTGTCTGCAGCGACCTGCGCGGCGAAACGCTGAACCTCGAAGACGCTTTCATCGGACTGACCGGAAAATACTAAACCCGAATTATGATCAAAGCCATATTCTACAAAGAGTGGATCAAAATGCGCTGCTTCTATCCGCTGAGCGCATTGTTCCTCTTCGGAGCCACCGCCTATGCGCTGCTGCGCGTCCAACGGGTGATAACCTTCAAGGGTGCGGCGCACGTCTGGGAGGTGATGCTCGAAAAGGAAGTTGTCTTCATCGACATTCTCCAATACCTGCCGGCCCTGCTGGGCGTATTGCTCGCAGTGGTTCAGTTCGTCCCCGAAATGGCCCAGAAACGGCTGAAGCTGACGCTTCACCTGCCCTTTCCACAGTGGAAGATGATTCTGCTGATGTCAGGCATCGGGCTGGGAGCGCTGGCATTGCTGGTCATCGTGCAAACCGCCGTGCTGTGGGGGTACTTCCACGCCCTGCTGGCGCCCGAACTGGTCGCGCGGATTCTGCTGACGGCGCTGCCGTGGTATCTGGCCGGGCTGACGCTCTACCTGCTGACGGCATGGATCTGTCTCGAACCCACATGGAAACGGCGGCTGGCGAATCTGCTGATCGCCGTGGGCGTCTGCCGGATCTTCTTCCTCTCCGACACCCCGCAGGCCTACGACGGCATGCTGCCGTGGCTGGCGCTGCTGCTGGTATGTTCGCTGTTCTTCCCGCTGCTTTCGGTATACCGTTTCAAGCAGGGATGTCAGGATTAACCCGCAAAACGACAAATCTATGATAAAGAGTATCAAAACCGGAATAATCCTCCTTGCGGCGCTTCTGCTGGCATGGCTGCTGCCGTGGTGCTACGCGTTCGTGTTCGCATCGCCTTCGTGGTCGCCGTTCACGCTCTACAGCTGCGTGACGCACGGATTCGCATCGGTGGATTTCGACCGCGAAAACAACGTCGCCGGACGCGATCTGCAGGGCAACACCTACACCCAGCAGCAGTTCGACAGTATCCTGCCGACGTTCTATTACCGCCAACTCGCCGCCGAAGGGAGATTTCCGTCCGAAATCGAGGGCGTGGCGGTCGAATCGCGCGACGTGGAGCGCACGAACTTCATGTTCCGCACGTCGCCCGGCGAAATCAACCGCCGCAGACCGACGGTCTATCAACTGCTGGAATCGATGCCCGACCGCATCGATTTAGAACCGGCGACGGACGTGTTCCGCATCACCGGCGAGGGAATCGAGTTCGTCGATATGGAGACCAACACCATCGACCAAAAGAAGAGCGCGGCATTCACCAAAGTCCTGCGGGACAAGGGATTTTCGTTCCCGGCCCGCGTCGTCTCCGGCAACCCCTCGACGCGCAAGCGGTACGACAACGGCTACCTGCTGGTGGACGACGCGCAGCGCGTCTACCACATGAAGCAGGTCCGCGGCCGCCCGTTCGTGCGCCGTACCGACGTTGCGGACTCGCTGCAAATCGGCCAGATTTTCGTCACGGAGTTCGCCGACCGCAAAAGTCTCGGTTTTCTGGTGGACAGCAAAAAGCGTTTCTATACGCTCGGTGCGGAGGATTACAAACTGCACGAGATTCCCGTCGGGAAATTCGGCCCCACACGGGAGAACATGATGATCATCGGCGACATGTTCTACTGGACGGTCACCATCCAAGGCGCCGAATCGAAACGCTATGTCGCCGTGAACGCCCGCGACTATTCACTGGCGGACGAATACCGCCCCGAAGAGAAACCGCAGGCATGGGCCGAGTACGCAAAATACCTGTTTCCCTTCGAACTGTCGTTCACCTCGCCGCTGGACGGCTACGTAAAGCCCCGGATTGCGGAGGTGTCGTTTCAGGCCCTCTGGCTGGGACTCGCGCTCGGCGCGTTCTATGCGCTCATCCGCCGCAGATCGCCCGGCGGACGGCTCTGGCAGACCGTCGGCGTCGTCTTGTTCGGACTCTTCCTCTTCGTCCCGCTGCTGGTATTCGGCACGGCAAAACGATGACAACAAACCCATACGCAAGAGAAGGGCGGACGTTTTCGACGTCCGCCCTTTTATCACACGCAGTTTCCCGGATCAGGTCAGGAAAATAAACAGCAGCGGAATCAGAATCCCCGCGATCAGCTCGACGCCTCCGCGGCCCCGCAATCCTTTCGGGCCGCGCATCATCACCAGCCCGGAAAGCACGATTACGATCAATCCCGCTAAAAAGACATCCGAAAAGACCGTCCACCAGCGCGACGGATTGTAATGCAGCCGGTTCAGACTGCTCAGCACGGGCCGCTTGCGGATCGACTCGTAGACGGCGTGTCCCGACGCCAGATCGACCGTCAGCGAACTGCCGCCCCGGATAAAGACTTTCAACCGGTCCGGTTCGGGAAAGTAATGTTTCAGGTAATTGCCCTCCTCGCCGACGCGCAGGAGCAGTTCCTCGGCCCGCGCACGGGTCCACTCCTGCTCGGCGCGCGGTATCTCCTGTGCGAAGACCAGCTCGGTCCGGCGCACCGAATAATCGGAATTGAAATCGCGTTTGTGGTTGAGCATGAAGCCCGAAACCGCATAAATCAGCAGTACGCCCGAAAAGAAAAAGGAGAGGTCGCGGTGAACGGGCCTGCTCCATTTCCTCACGGCGGACATAAACGACCGTGTCCCCATGACGTGCAAAACTTCTTATTTCAAAACTTCATAACTCCCGCCGTCCACATGGTAGAACGAAAGGTATTCCTTGCCTTCTTTGGCTTTGCGGTCGGCGATACGGGCACGGAAGTCGGCGATACGCTTTTCGGTGCTGCTGGCAACCGATTCGCCGCGGGCCTGATGTTCGGCGCTGCATCCGGCTTCGCCCTCGCCGTGCTGCCGGGCGATCTGGTCCTTGAGCCGCAGCTCCCACTCGGCAAGGTAAGCCTCGTCGATCCGGTCTTCGACCAGCGTGCCCGTCACCCGCACGACGTTGTTCACGCATTCGGGCTTGAAGCTGCCGATCTTCTCTCCGGCTTCAATGCGGATCACCTGCGTATCGTCGGTTCCCATTAGGAAAATCTTGCGGCCCCCGTGGCGGCAGATATGCGTGCAGACGCCCTCGACCGTCACCTTGCCGCCGGTCAACTTCTCAGCATCGGCGAGCAGGTTATCGACCTCCATGACGGAACTCTGCGTTTCTGAGGTTTGAGTCTCCGAAGCGTTCTTTTTATTCGGGTTCCCGCCGCACCCAGCAAGGAAAAATACGGCGGCTGCAAGCGCCGCACAATAAACGAAATGTCTCATAATCGGTTTGAATTTTTTCTTCGTTTTCCGCATTCGGCGCAACGGGCCGTCCCGCAGCGTCTCGGCAGATTTTAGTAATACAAAGAAACGACATTACGCCGGGAACGGCAATACCTAATTTTAGGGGTTTTCAGGAGCCGCAATACCTTTATAGATGGATAGCGGCCGCTCCGAGACCGGGGTTTCAACGCTCCGTGATCTTATAATCTTCGCTCAGCACCCGCTGCAATTCGGCCAGCTCCGGCTCCCGCCCAGTGAATTCGACCGTCGCGGCAGGAGGATCGAGAGTAACAACGGCACGGAGACCTTCGATGCCGTTCAGGGCCTTTTCGACATGCATTCGGCAGTGGTTGCACATCATTCCTTCGATACGATACTCTTTTTTCATGGCTGTTTGTTTTTTGGTTATAAATTCTGTATTTATTTTATGGACGGCTTTCGTGCCGAGCCGTTTTGTACTCAGCTGCAGGCTATTGGCTACAACGCTCACACTACTCAGGGCCATGGCGGCCCCGACGAGCATCGAATTGAGCAGAAACCTGGTCAGCGGATAGAGCACGCCAGCGGCGACAGGCACGCCGATCAGGTTGTAGATAAACGCCCAGAAAAGGTTCTGCCGAACGGTGCGCACGGTCGCGGCCGAAAGGCGGACCGCCGCGGCGATCTTCGTCAGGTCGGACGAAAGAATCGTGACCTTCTCCACGTCGATCGCAATGTCGCTCCCCTGCCCCATGGCAATGCCCAGATCGGCCTGCGCCAGCGCCGCACTGTCGTTGATGCCGTCCCCGACCATTGCGACACAGCGACCATGGCAGCGAATTCTTTTGTCATAAGAAAATTGCAAAAACTATCGGTACAAAAGTATGTTTTGTCGATTCATATGCTTCCCCTGACAGAAAAGAGGCAATTGAAAATCAGAATAAACCATCAGACAATATATACTGAATGGGGCAGATTTCTTTGTGTTAACGGAAGAGTTTATTAAACAAGTGCAATACAATGAACAGAAGACATCGGGAAAATTAAAATTTTCTTCGTCTAAAAAAGTTCTTTAAACTAATTTCTTAAAATTGCACTCGCCGGTTGACCCTGCCTAATTTGCCCATCTCGAAAATTTTTCGTATCTTGCGATAGGTTATTTGAAATGCGGTATTTGAGCGCAAGAAGCTGAAAACAAACCGTTGCCTTCTCGTTACCTACTCTCCTATACAAAAATGTAACTACCATATAAATCAAGTCGTTACATTACTTTAATCCCGCACCTGCCTGGGTCATATCTCCTTTCGGTCCTGTAGTCGGTCCCTGCATACGAAAATCCCCGCAACATATGCGGGGATTTTTCCGTAATTTCGTCGTTTGATCCGGCCGGATTATCGATAAATCTCGTTCAGCAGACGTGCCAGCCGGTAGCCGCCGCGCAGGAACTGCAGTTCGATTACGGGCGTGTACTTGTATACGTAGTCGTAGGAGATCTTCGTGCCTTCGGGCGAATCTGCGTAGATGCCGACGCATATCGCGTGCGTCTCCTTGAGCCAGTCGTAAGGTTCGCCGGCCTGAATCAGCATCGCTTCGTCGTCCGTCAGCCGGTCGATCTGCTCCTGCCATTCGGTATAGCTCCATTTGCGGGCGGCTTCGGGAATGGCCGTATCCCATGCCGAATGGAGGTTCGTTTTCTTGCCGAACATCAATACCGGACGCAGGTTGCCGCCGATATCCGAAAGCCGTCCCGCGTGCATCGGGCAGTGCATGTCCCCTACGAGGTGAATCAGCATCTTGAGCTTGAGCGTCTCCTCTTCGGGCGGCAGTCCGCCGGCCTTCAGCTCTGCGACGAGCGTCGTAACGGCTTTCAGCACGTCGCCGTCCGGGTTCTCCGGCATCGTGTCGATCGTTTTGCCTTCGTCCACGTTCCGGTAATGCCATGTTTTCGTGTATGCGTATTCCGGCGTGTGGCTGGCGATGTCGAGCCAGTTGGCATAGTATACCGGTGAATGTCCGTTCAGCGCCTTGTCGATTTTTTCCGCCGCTTCGGGCGTCAGATGACATTCGGCGATGTAGGCCGTGACGTCGTGTCCCTTCTGTCCCCATGCGAATGCGCCGTGGGCGAAAAGGACGCAGGAAAAGAGAATAAGCAGCTTTTTCATTTATGTTCGGGATTTGTGTTGCGGGCGGATCGGTTGTCAGTGGTTCATCGTTGCGAGGAACTCCTCGTTGGTGTCCGTGAGACTCATCTGTTTCTGGAGGAATTCCATCGCTTCGACGGGATTCATGTCCGAGAGGTATTTGCGCAGCACCCACGTACGGTTCATCACGTCGCGCGGCAGCAGCAGGTCTTCGCGGCGCGTACCCGATGCGATGACGTCCACGGCCGGATATACGCGCTTGTTGGCGAGCTTGCGGTCGAGCTGAAGCTCCATGTTGCCCGTACCCTTGAACTCTTCGAAGATCACTTCGTCCATCTTCGACCCGGTGTCGATCAGGGCCGTGGCGATGATCGTCAGCGAACCTTTCTCCTCCGTGTTACGGGCTGCGCCGAAGAAACGCTTGGGTTTGTGGAGCGCGTTGGCGTCCACGCCGCCCGAAAGCACCTTGCCCGACGCCGGCTGCACCGAGTTGTAGGCGCGCGCCAGACGGGTTATCGAGTCGAGGAAGATCACCACGTCGTGACCGCACTCTACCATGCGTTTAGCCTTGTCCAGCACCATTTCGGCCACCTTCACGTGACGCGAAGCCTGTTCGTCGAAGGTCGATGCCACGACTTCGGCCTTGACGTTGCGCGCCATTTCCGTAACCTCTTCGGGGCGTTCGTCGATCAGCAGTACGATCATGTATACTTCGGGATGGTTGTCGGCGATGGCGTTGGCGATAGCCTGCAGCAACACGGTCTTACCGGTCTTGGGCTGCGCCACGATCAGGGCGCGCTGGCCTTTGCCGATGGGCGAAAAGAGGTCCACGACGCGGGTGGAGAGGTTGTTGTGTCCGTTTCCCGTCAGACAGAACTTCTCGCTTGGGAAGAGCGGCGTCATGAATTCGAACTGTACGCGGTCGCGGATGTATTCGGGCGCCAGCCCGTTGATTTCGTTCACGCGGACCAGCGGGAAATACTTCTCGCCCTCCTTCGGCGGACGGATCGCTCCGTTCACGGTGTCGCCGGGCTTGAGTCCGAAAAGCTTGATCTGCGACGGCGAAACGTAGATGTCGTCGGGCGAGTTCAGGTAGTTGTAGTCCGCCGAACGCAGGAATCCGTAACCGTCGGGCATGATCTCCAGCACGCCCTCGCCTTCGATTTCTCCGGCGAAGTCGTCCTTGGTAATCACCTCCTCTTCTAACGGCCGGGGTGCGGGAGTCTCTTCCGCCTGAGTCTGCCCCTGAGCCGCCTGAGCGGATTCTTGCTCTTGTGCCTGCTCCTGCTTGGGCTTGCGGCCGCGCCGCTTGGGCTCCGGCTGAGCGGCTGTTTCCTGTGCGGGTTTCGCCGCCGGTTCGTTCTGCGCGCCATTCGTCGGGAACTCCAGTTCGGCGGGCATTTCCGGTGTCAGCGCCGTTTGCGGCTGTACCGGTGCGGTGTTCTCCGCCTTGGTCATGCGCGGCCTGCGTCCCCGCGGTTTCGCGGGCGCTGCCGGAGCTGCCGCTGCCATCGGTTCCGGTTCCGCCGCCGACGTCTCGGCCGTTTTCGCAGCCGCTTCTGCCACGGCTGTTTCAGGTGCGGCTGTTTCAGGTGCGGTCACGGCCGGAGTTTCCGCCGCGGGCGTTTCCTTCTTTCTTCCTCGCTTGCCTTTATTCTCTGCGGGAGTCTCCTGCACGGAGTCTCCGGTGATCTTTTCAATCAGTTCGCGCTTCTTTACCATGACGTCTTCGATGCCGAGAGCTTTGGCGATTTCGCGCAGTTCGGCGAGACTTTTCCCTTCGAGCGCTTTCAAATCCTGCATATATTTCTATTTCAAAGTGATTTTTTCGAAAATCCCGGCGGTCGCCGGGCGTATTGGAATTCGCCTGCAAAGATAGTGCATTATTTCGAAATTCAAAATAAAAAGTTGCTGTTCACCTCTTTCCGTCCGACCTTTTCACCATAATTCGGGAGCCGCCGCTCCGAAAATCCCCATTATTGGCGATTGCGCCGTTCGGAAAATACCCGCATCTTTGTATCGAACAAATAATTCAGCCATTCGCGTTGTTTGTATTGTTAATGTTTGTGTGTGCGAAACCTCCCGGACTCCGTCGGAGCCGGGAGGTTTTTTGGGGGTTAAGGGCGTTTCGGACGGGAGCGGAAAATATGCGGTCCGGAGGGCCTGAGGGCGGTTATTCGCTGCGCCGCAGGTCCCATTTGTTGTTGACGCCGATGACGGCCTTCACCAGATCGTCGCCGTATACCCGCATGTTCGAGTAGGTCTGCCCGTAAGTCATCGTGGCGTTCCCGGCTCCGGCGAAGTCCATCAGGACGATACCGGCGTTTCCGCGGAAGTCCTTCCGGTTCAGTTTGTCCGCCGTGTATCTGTTATACAGGTTGGCGCAGTAGTCGTAATCCCCCACGGCCCCGAACAGGCTGATGCCCGATACGCTGCAGTGCGCCGTGTCGTAACAGCTTACGTAGTTCATGCACCAGCGCGTGACGTCCGTCGCGCCGTACGTGTAGGCGATGCACTCGTCGATTGCGGCGTACTTGCTCACGCCGTCCGACGAGCCGTTCTTGATGTTGTATAGGTCATTGACCTTGATCGGCGCCGTTTCGCCCGTATTGCCGTGGAGCGTGGTCTCGAACACGACCTTGTCGTGCGTCCAGTTCAGGTAGGCGCCCAGATACCGGCCGCCGTTGGCGGACTTGTAGTCTTCGCGGATCATGAACAGGATCTTGCCGCGGGCGTCGGCCAGCGTCATCCGGGGATGGAAATCGGCGATGTGTCCGCCGCAGTGCGACTTGATCAGGTCTACGACGCTCTTGTCCCAGCCTGTTTTTCCGGTGCCGCTGGTGTTCTCGTATTTCATGTGTATCAGCACCGTCTCGTCGGGATGCTCGTTCAGGAAGTTCACGAAGCGGTCGAGCAGGTGCGAGAGCATGAAGGGCGGCAGCTCCTGCCGCCCGGAACCGCCCGGCGTGTAGCCGCCGCGGGTCGGGTCGCCCAGCGCGGCGATGCCGTGATGAATCGGAAGGTCCTGCAGCGAACTGCCCGACGCCGACGGACGCAGGTCGAACATGCGGACACCGGCCGCCAGCTGTTCCTCGATCGAAAGTTCCTGCGCCTTGATGATCTTGGTTACGTTCATGTAGCCGAATACGACGTTTTGCAGCCATTTGAAATGATACCTTTCGCCGGGCATGCCGCTCTTGTATTCATAATGCGAGCCGTACATCGTGCATGCGTCGTGTGAGCCGGGCATGGATACCTGCGACAGGTATACGTTGTCGGGCAGGTATTTCATCCAGTCGGAATAGTCCTCCGTGGTCTGCTGCGCCTGCTTCTGCATGTCGCTGATCGTAAACGAATAACGATTGCCTGCCTTAAGTGTCGCTTGAGTCGTGTAACTGTAGGTTTTCCCCTCCGTCGTGACAGCCGTCAGCGTCAGTCCCCGAATGTCCTGCGGCAGCATGAATGCCGTAACCATGATCTTCGATCCGGCGCCGATCCGGATGTAAGGCTCCTCCCCCGTCAGCATGTGCAACGCAAGCACTTTGGAGCATCTGTCCTCAATGACGGCGGCCCGATGTGTTTCGATGTCGAACGTGAAGGCCCCGGCTACCGGATCGTTTTCGCTCGACAGGACGAGTTTCTGCACCTCGGCCGCTTCCGAAAATCTTATGTCTACCGTCACGGTAGTCATCAGCGGGCGGAACGAGAACGGCACCTCCGCGCCGCGTTCCACGCCTTTCGTACATGCCGCCATGTAGGCGTACTGCATGTTGCATTCGCCGTTGTTACAGGTCTGTACGGCCGGAATCGCCGTAACGACGATAGAACCGCTGTTGGTCTGTACGGCGTCGGCCGGGTAAAACGCATAAAAGTCGTAATGCGAGTCGCTGCCCCATGCCATTCCCGTATTGCTCAGGTCGGCTTCGCTTTCGGTCGCGCCCGACACGGTGACCTCCACTTCGGCCCACTGCGGAGTCGTCTGCGGGCTGATGATTCCCACCCGGTCGCCCGTGCGCCAGTAAATCGGGAAATAACCGTCGGTAAGGGGACCGTAGGCCGTGCGGGTTTCGTTTTCCGGTCCGGATGTCTGGTCGTTGCCGATCGCAAGACGGCAGCTGACGGCGTCGCCGCCGACCGCCCGATCTGCGGGACGGAGCTGTTCCGTCGTATCCTTTCCGCAGCCGGACAGCAGTCCTGCGAGTATCAACAGGCGGAAAATAGGTTTATGTGTCATGGTGTCTGGTTTGAATTGGCGTTCGGTCAATACTCGCAGTCGTCCGCATAATCCTCCGAACTCGGACCCAGTTCGCCGCCGTGGGGCTGGGAGATCGCGAATCCCGCTTCCGTCCTGACCGTGAGTATCTCTAGTTCCGGCTTTGTGTAAGCTGCTTTCATCAGATAGGGGTTTTATAGCTGAATCGGGACGGCTGTCACCTCCGTCCCGATAGCTGCATTCATGTCGCCGAAACTATTCGACCGTGTAGGTGAAGTCCGCGAACTCGACGTGGTAGGCGCCGCCCGTGCTCAGTATCTTGACCATGATCCGCTGTCCGTTCGTGACCGTGAACGTGTGGGTCTGAACTCCCGACTTGCATTCCCTGTCGTTGCCGTTCAGAATGTTATTCCGGTCGCGGAGCCAAACTTCCGTAATCGGGCCGTTGCCCGTTACGCCGATCCGATATTTTATATTCACCAATGCCCGGTTGGTCGCTACTTCAAAGGATATTTTCACGGTTTTCGAACCGTCGCACTGGATCGGAGCCGTCACGAACGCGCCGTTGTTGTCGTCGTTGAATCCTGCCGGAACCTGCAGCTGGATGCGGTTTTTCTTGAGTTTGTCGTCGCCGTTCCTGTCGCTTTTGAGCTCTCCGCGGTAGAAGTACCAGCCGTCGAAGATTCCGTCCGGATCGTACTGGGGATCGACGAAATAGAATCCGTTGTCCTTCCATGTCCCGGTGCCGTACTTCTTGTCGATCGCGTCGGGTACCCCGATCGTTACCGTCTTGCTGTTGCAGGGTACGCTCATCGTATAGTGATGGTTGCGCTTCAGGCCGGCGAGGGTGAACGACTTGTCCGAATAGGTCAGTCCGTCGGCGGTCATGACCTGCACGTTCATCGTCGAATGGATGCTTACGGGCAGCAGTCCGATCGTAAACTCCTTCCGGTCCGTGGGAATGGTGATCGAATTGGTTACCGACGATGCGGTGAAGTTGCCCAGACGGTCGATCGTGCCCGCGGTCGGCATTACGTCGCCGCTGGTGCTGATGATGATCTTCTTGGGCGTCTCGTTGCTTTCCAGTCCGAGACTCATCCTGATGCGTGCCATCAGCGGCCGGAAGGTGAAGTTGACGGGCAGCACCGTCGAATCCTCGTTGATTTCGAACGGGGTTTCCCAGACGTTCGTGTACATGAAGTCGTAGTCGGCGAGGTTTGTCGTGAAGTAGGACGTCCCCCACGTATGCTTGAACACCTTGTTTACGGCGTCGAACGTGGCGCCGCAACTGTACGGATAGTGTGCCGCCGCCAGCGAGTAGCTGCCTACGGGCACGTCGCCGGTAAAGGTGGTTGTGGCGCCCGTTTTGTCGGCCGTGAATTCGAACTTCTGCGTCGTGGAGCCGTTGTAGAGGAATACGGCGACTTTGTCGCCCTGCACCCAAGTCGTCTCCGTGCCGTCTACGGCGGTGCGGGTTTCGCCGGCGACCGCATCCTCTGGAATGGTTACCTGAATGTATTTCGCCTCTGCCGGAGTCGTCGCAGTCTCTTCCTTGCTGCATGCGCTCATGCCGGCTGCGGCGAGCATCGCTATAACGAATAGTTTTTTCATAAGGCTTTTTGTTTTGAACGTTAATTTTCGGGACTTCGGAGTGCTATTCGTAATCGTCGTAGGAGAGCGATCGCGTGCCTCCCAGCTCGCCGCCGCCGGTTCCCGGTTCGATGTCGCTGCTTACGGCAAATCCTTTTTCGACGCGCACGGAGATCTGAACTAGCTCCGGTGCTTCGTAGGGCATTGATTGTTTTTTCATGGTCATTGCTTTTTTTAATTGATGAGTGTGGCGTTGATTTTATCTGTTCGTGCGTTTCCGATTCGTGCGGATCAGGCCCTTACGCAGAGCACCCTTACGCGGAACGTCTCTTCGTCCCTGCGGAGCTGCACCTCCACCACGGCCGTCCGCCGCCCGGTCCGGTGCAGTTCGCGGAGCTGGGTTTCGATCCTCAGCTCCTCCGCCTGCGGGAGCTGCTGCATGATCCAGAGGCTCTGCCGGCGGGGAGCGTACACGCGCACCCTCCCCTCCTCCAGATATGCCAGCAGGTGATGCGCCGCCCCGGAGGGCGTTTCATTCGTGACGGTTGCTGCGGTCCGGGACATGAATCGGTCGTTTTCGGGGGTTATTCCACGATGACGGCGCGGTTCAGCTCCGGCTCGGCAAAACGGTTGTTCGTATCGCCTTCGGCCTTCTTGATCAGGCGTTCGGGCGCGATGCCGTATTTGTTCTTCAGCAGGTCGTAGACATACTCCATCCGCTGTTCGCTCAGACGCTGGTTCAACTCCTTGCTGCCCGTGGCCTTGTCCGCCGAACCGATCAGCGTGAAGGTCTTCTCCTTGTCGGCCTTCATGGCGTTCCTGACATAGAATTCGAGGTTCGTCAGCTCCTTGCTGTCGAGCGTGGCCCTGCCGATCTTGAAGAAGAGCGCTACGGGCGATGCGGCGACCTTCTTCTCTGCTACGACCTTGGGCGGCATGTTGCGCAGCTTCTCGTTCTCGTCGCTGAGCGCCGTGTTTTTCGATGCGAGGTCGTTGTTGTTCTCTTCGAGACGCCTGATCCGGTCGAGGTAAGGCGTGAAATCCACCGCCTGCGGTTTCGAGACGCGTGTGAATCCGCGGCGGTTGAATTTGTACGCCAAACCTGCGGTGACCGAAAGCATTCCCTCTCCGATGCGGCCGCCCGATACGCCGTCGAAACGCTGGTTTACCAGCAGACAGCGCGCTTCGAGCGTGAGGTCGAGCGCCTTGCACAGACGCACGACGTTCAGCAGACCGACGTCGAATCCGATTTCGTTGTCATGGGTGTCGTTGCCGTAGGAGCGGGCCCAGCCCACGCCGGCGAAAGGCATGAAGTTCCACGTGCGCTCCTCCTTGTAGCCGCTCACGGCGTTCGAGAAGTTCCACAGAGCGTCCGCATGCAGGTACGACACGCCGAACTTCTCCTGAAACCAGTCGCCGTCCTGTTTTTTTGCGTACATGGTTCCGGCGGTGGTCCAGCCTTTGGCCTGCAGGCCGGTGTACCCGACGCGCGCGCCGATCGAGGAGGTGAACCACTTGCCGACGTGAATGTCCAGCGCCGGAGCCAGCCGTTTGCCGAATTTTCCCTGAGAGTCGTGCTCGCCGAAATAGAGGTTTATACCTCCGGCGACGCCGACGAAGATATTGTCGAAGAGCCGGTTGGTTTCGTAGGGGCCGCGTACGATGCGGTTTTGCGCATCCCGGTTGCCGTTTTCCTGCGCCGGGACGGCGCCGCAGACGAGGGTGAATAATGCAATGAGGTAGAGACGTTTCATTTTTAAATGTTTATTGGTGATTAATGTGTTGTTCCGTCGGTCCGGCCGCAGGCAGGTATGTGTGCGGCTATTTGGCCCGGTTGCGCGCGGAGAGCGCCGGGGAGTCGAGTTCGTCGATATGGATATTGGAAAGATATTCGCGCGTCAGCGATTCGTACTGCTTGTTGGCCTTGTATAAAGGCTGCATGACATGGCGGTTCTCGCACGACCAGAAGCCGTTCGTGACCTCGTGCATTCCGCCCTCCAGCCGCAGCGTCAGGTCGTAGAGCGTCGGCCGCAGGTTGCGATTCCATTCATAGTAGGTCCTTCCCGACTGGATGATGCAGGTCGCATAGTCGGTTTTGGCGGCGAGTTCGCGCAGGACCCGGCGGTACATGTAGGTGTCCGCGCCCGGATTCAGACATGCCGCCATCAGTTCGCGGCTCTTCATGGGAGGGGCGCCGGCTTCCGACGCCTTGCGGAGTGCGAGCAGAATCTTTACTGCCCATAAAATCTTAAGTGAAAGTGTCAATTTGTACCAGCCTTTTAGTCAGATAGTTACACTGCGTCTCCGAGACCCC